>NZ_CM001976.1:1797216-1814860 GCF_000406145.1 Dickeya dadantii NCPPB 898
GCTGACGCTGACCCAGGACGCGGCAGGCCGGGAGTCGCTCCGCACCGGCGGCGGCTTTGTCCAGCAGCGGGAATACGACGTGATGGGCTGGCTGACGCGGGAGCAGAGCGGCGCGCAGCACGACGGCCACCTGCTGGCAGCACAGACACGGGAATACCGTTACGACGGCGCCGGCAACCTGACCGGGGTGCGTCACAACCGCGACGCCGAAGGTTATCGTCTGGACGCCACCGGCCGGGTGCAGGCAGTGCTGAGCGGCGGGGCGGGCAAACCGGTGGACACCACCACCCGCTTCCACTACACCCGCAGCGGGCTGCCGCAGGAGGCAGGCCGCCTCACCGAGTGGCAGGCCGGCAGACTGGTTCAGCACGACGACACCCACTACCAGTACGACAGGGCCGGACGGCTTATCCGTAAACAGGTGGTGCAGCCGGGCTACCGTCCGCAGGTGTGGCAGTACCGCTGGGACAGCCGCAACCAGCTGCGGGTGGTGGATACCCCGAGCGGCGAGCGCTGGCTGTACCGTTACGACCCGTTCGGTCGCCGGGTGGGCAAACGCTGTGACCAGAAAGCCGAAGAGACCCGCTATCTGTGGGACGGCGACCAGATAGCGGAAATCCGCCACTACCGCCACGGCCAGCTGATACAGCGTCGTCACTGGGTGTACAACGGCTGGGAGCTGGTGGTGCAGCAGCGCCAGCATCCCGGCGGCGACTGGGAAACGGATTTTGTGACCAGCAGCCAGAACGGTGCGCCGCAGGCGCTGTTCGCGCAGGACGGCACCCTGCGCTGGCAGGCGCCGAAGGCCACGCTGTGGGGCCAGCGGCAGGCAGAAAAATCGGAAAGTCCGGACCCGGGTCTGGCCTTCGCCGGGCAGCTCCGTGACAGTGAAAGCGGGCTGTGCTATAACCGCTTCCGGTACTACGACCCGGCCGGTGGGTGTTATGTCTCGCCAGACCCGATAGGGGTGTTGGGCGGGGAAAATAACTACGCTTACGCGCCGAATCCGATTACGTGGATCGACCCGCTGGGGCTGGCAAAGTGTCCCACGATTACTCGTGGTGCAAATGGTGAGATTGCGTCAGCACGAGCTACCGTATCGGCAGCAGACCTAAAAACAGGCACAGCGGTAAACTCCAGCGCAAGGGATGCCATTAAAGCTATAGGTCTTCCCGGGGATGATGCTGGTCATATACTTGGTAAGGTGCTCGGTGGTCAGGGTGGAAAGGGTAACCTGTTTCCTCAGCTCTCAAAAATAAATCGTGGCGATTATAGAATGTTTGAAAAATCGGTCAGAGACTATATTAGTCAACACGGTGCGGTAGATATTGAGTGGACGTTTAAATATGCTAACGGTGGATTGCGACCCACAGGGGTTCAATATGATGTCTATCAAAATGGCACTAAGATATTAGGCGACTTCTTTAGGAATATATGATGAATACATCAAGTGAGCCGACTGACGTATTATTGGGTTTTTTTTCTGCCATGAATAAGTGGGAAAAAGGCAATTACCTCCCCATGAGAGAGGGCGGTCTTGAGGAACAAAAGAAAGCACAGGATGAGATAGATGCTATCTTCCTGACATTTTGCACAATCAGAGATAGAAAAATAGGCAGACAAGCATCATTACATTGCGGAGAACCGCCTGAATATGATGTTGATAACCAACCTATTGGGAGTATTGAAACAAAAGGTAAGAAAGTAGTTATTTATACTGAGCAACTAAATAGATTGAAAAACAAATATCGTTACACACTTCATTATAAAAATGATGAGTGGCGCATTGATAAGAAAGAACGATTTAGCCCAGTTGAAGATAAATGGATAAAAGATAGTTTGTAGGGATATAAAATAACCGAAGGTGATCCCAATGATCCTTTCGGTTTTATTTTATCAGCCGCTCATTCGCAGCGGCTTACAAATGAGTTTCTCCCGCCAAATCCTGCCCACTTTGAAAAACCGTTAACCACCGTGCCATGGCCTGATCATCGAACGAGGCGACGCTGAAGGACGCACCCGGTAGTTACGACGTTACAAGATGCAGAACCGGACGGTGTAGTGGCCGCTTGTGGACAGCCACCACTGGCAGTGGTGGCTGGGTGCCGACGGGCGGGTCATCCGCGAGCGCGACATTTGGTCCGGAGTGTGTAAAAACGCAGTCAATCAGTAGCAACGTACGGGTCAAACACTCATACGATAACGCCCTGGCGGAAGAAAGTACGGCTTATACAAGACCGAAGTGATCCATCACCACGACCCCTGGCAAGGCCTGGGTGCGGTTCAATGCGCTACTCAGGAATGGATGGACTGGTTCAACAAGCGCCGTTTGCCGGAACCGATCGGTAACATCCCATGACAGAACGGGTAAAGGAGCACCACCGCAAGCTGAGTGAGTCAGGTGGGGCTGT
This sequence comes from Dickeya dadantii NCPPB 898, assembly GCF_000406145.1. NCBI lineage: Bacteria > Pseudomonadati > Pseudomonadota > Gammaproteobacteria > Enterobacterales > Pectobacteriaceae > Dickeya > Dickeya dadantii. Next base: position 1,799,628 of record NZ_CM001976.1, read on the forward strand.
CTGACTCAGACAAAAACCATCTCCGAAAAAACCAGGGCTGTTCACAGTTCTATTTCAACGTGCTCATCCACAGGGACAGCACAGCAGATCAGCACCTCGCCTTTGGCCGGAGTGATCACCGGCTGGCGTGAGTAGTGCACACGTCCGGAAATCAGCCGGGTGGCGCACGAACCACATTTGCCCGAGCGGCAGTTGTAGCTGGGCCTCAGGCCAGCGGCTTCTGCGGCGTCCAAAAGCGTACCGCTCTGATTCGTCCATTCGGTTTGGACTTCCGAGCGGGCAAAAGTGATCTGTGCACACGCAGGAAGTCTTGCCGCCGGGAACACCTTCTCGGGTTCACCGAGCACGCCGGCACCGAAGAACTCGTAGTGGATATGTGAACGGTCTACGCCAATTTCGCGTAACCCCGAATAAAGCGATCGCATGAAACTTTCAGGCCCGCACAAGTAAAACTGGTAACCGCCAAACGGCAGCAGCCTGGCGAGAGCGTCCATACTGAGCCGCGCCTCAGTGTCGTGCGTATCCCCCAGGTTGTCATCCGGGCCAGGAGCACTATATGCAGTGAAGAGATGTAGCCAGTCGTATCTGTGGGCCATAGCCTTGAGTTCGCGACGGAACGCATGGCTGGCACTGTTCTGCGTCGCATGGACGAAGTAAACCATGCGTTGAGGTGCCCCTTTTTTAAGGGCAGTTATCTGCGCATCAAGCATGGCCATCATGGGTGTTATACCTACGCCACCGGAAAGCATGACGATGGGCTGGGTGCCATCATCCAGAACGAAATTGCCCGCGGGTGACCCTACCTCGACGATATCTCCATTTTCACAATGGTCGTGCAGCAGCCGGGACATCAACCCGAAATCTTCTCGCTTGACCGAGATGCGATAGTTCTGCCCGTTTGGTCCTTGCGAAAGTGTGTAACTACGCTGAATGACTTCGTCATTTCTCTGAAGCCGTATCGGCAGGAACTGTCCCGCTAAATGCCTTTCAACTGGACCACCGTCAGCGGGTACAAGATAGAAAGAGGTGATGTTATCGCTCTCTTTAAGCTTCGAAGCGATCTGAAAACGCCTGTAGCCACCCGTTTTGAGTACGGCCAGACGCGCCTCATTCCAGGTTCCAGTGGCACCAAGCCCGGGCCATTGCTCGGATATCGTCCCGATAACCGGCAGCGCGGCACTGGCATGCCAGATTTCTTCTGGCATCACGTCCACGATACGCTCGGCACCTTCGAACGACTTAATGCGCTCGGGATTCCAGTCGATGGAACCGCGCCCAGTAAGCACTATTGCCTCACCCGTTTCGAAATCCGGAACGAACAGACCGACCCGTCCGTCGCTCTCAATGTTACCTAGTGTATTGAAAAAGCGATTGCCGGAAAAATCGGGAAAGGAGAGCGTGCCGTCTCCGTTGATACCGAGAAATCCCGGACGCCCTCCTCGGTGCGATGCATCGACTCCGGCGCTTCCACCATCCAGTGGTCCAGCCGCACGGGAGGCAATAAAAAACGTGTCAGCGGCCTCAATAATCCGACGAACCTCCGGATCAGTTATGCTGCCGCGCCGGCGGCTCACAGCCAACGGCTCGTCCTGGCCAGGGGGCAGATGTCGAGTCTGAATGTATTGCGGACAGTTTCCGAAGCTCTGGTCGACCAGGATGGTCATTTTACCAGCCGAGGCATGTTGTATCCGGCCATTCAGCCGATTGCGACGTCTGCTGGCCAGATCAATCCCGAGCACGCCAACACTGGCACCGGGTGACCGATCCAGGCCGAGTTCACACGAAAGAACCGGGTCCCGATGAATTTCGAGTGTATCCGGAGTGGGGGAAACCAGGAAACCTCGTGGCCCGAGAGCCGGAACGCACCATGGCCGGCCGGCTGAATCGAGCAGCCCCAGAAACAGCATCTGAAGATTTTCAAAGAAGTCACGATGTTGCTGTGGCATCTCTGAGCGCACAAAGTCTTCCGACTGCTTAAGCCACTCACCTGAAATTTCGGCACGCGCCTGTACTGCGCGTTCACCGTCATGGAAAACACTGCGTGTCGGCTGCATGGGGCCCCTCCCGGGGTCATTTACCGCTGCTGGAAGACCAGAACCCGCTACGATGAAGCGAAAGATTTGCTGGCACCTGAAGCGCGAAAGTCGCCTTTACCGAAGGCATAAAAAGCCTGTCGAATGCTTCAGGGCGTGAAGCGGACAATTTCATATCCCGTAACTTAATTTAATTCCGGCAACTGAGTAGCTCAGCCTTTGCATCTGAGCAATATAACTAACGGGGCGGCGACCGCCTGAGCAATCGCCGCCAGGAACTTTACCCTGATAAAGCATCACAGCAATGCCCCCGGCACAGGACGCCAGAAATTACTCAACCAGGGTAATAGAATTCAATTCGTATACCACTCGGCTCATAGCACATCATGTGCATGGACGGCCCCTCGCGTATCAAGGTAGGTTCGAATTCAATTTCGACCTGATTTGCCTTCAACACGTCAAGAATCTGATACAGACCATCTTTGGTCTCTACCAGCAAGGCCAGGTGATGGAGTCCGACATTGTTTTTGCGATTGAACTGAACAGGCTCCTCTGTTTGCGTTTTCCAGAGTGTGAGCATCACTGCCCCGTCTTTCACAAAGATGGCCGGATAGTCTTCGCGTCGTTTAACTTCCTGCCAGCCCAGTAAATCAGTGAAGAACGCCGCGCTCTCTTCAAGATTTGATACGGCTAAGCCAATATGTTGTACACCATGAGTCACTGCCATCGTTCCTGTCCTCTTTCTGAAAGGCTTTGTTCAGGGATGATTGCCCTTCGGCAAGCATACCCGCAGTATGTGAAATCTGTTTTTACGTCAGGAAAGCCATACCTACGTAAAAACATATTTTTTTCAATCAATTAAATAAACCATTAGCCCGCAAAACCGTGCAGCATCAGCAGGACCGGCGATGCCGGATCGCCGGCCTCACGGTAAAAAACATTAACGTCGCCTGCCTGCTTATGGTGGTAATGCACCTGTGTGGCAGGTGTGTTATCTGCTGTTGATAACTCCGAATATGAAGACGTCATAGCACCCCTTGTAACCGTTAAAATGTGGAATTGAAGGTTACATGTTATTATGGTAACCTGTCAAAATGATTTTACAAGTTACGGTTGTGTATGGAATTTAAACATCTTGCATCTCAGCCTCTCTTTCTGGCCGATAACCTCGCGCTGGATTTCATCAACAGTGAATACGGGACAGGTGATGAGCGTCATGAGTGTTTTGACGACGATCTCTGCGTCCTGGAGTGGCTGGAAACGGCGGGTCTTTTACCGAAAAGCACGGAGGCCCCTCCCGGGTTACTGACTGAAGCCCGCCAATTCCGTGAGGCCGCCAGGGCAGTGGTGCATGCTGCTATGGAGTCCGTTGCAGCTGACCTGACTGTAGTTAACAGAATACTCAGGGACGGAAAGCCCGAGACGAGGCTGCAATGGGATGAAGGGACACAGCGATACCGTGTTGATGTTCGTTCAGGCACGCACAGCGCCGCCAGCCTTCTCTGGCCTGTTGCCGACGAGTTGGTGAAACTGATTACTGACGACAAATTTGAATATGTGCGTCAGTGCGAAGCCCATAACTGTATTCTGCTTTTTCACGATTTGAGTAAATCGCATCGCCGTCGGTGGTGCAGCATGGCGACCTGCGGTAATCGTATGAAAGTCGCGGCGTTCCGGAACAGGAAGAATTCGTAACGACGCCAGTTCCCTCCACACGGTTGCAACTCCGTGCAGCCCGCCACGTTTGCTTCAGTAGGAAAAGGGCAGACGGCGTCCGGATCCGGGTGCCACTTAAGCCCACCCGGTTTTCAGCCGTACAGACCGTATGATTTTTACAGATTTTTTTGACCTGCCCCTCCCGAATGCAGCCTCCATCCTTCACACTGAGAACGTACGGAACGCCCCGCCGGACATCGGGTTTTCGTTCCTGCACGCTACAGCGTTATACAATTTTTTTGCCCAGACAGCATTTTGTTATTGATTCTTAAAAATTTTATAAATGCATCCTGACGGTACGCAAAAAAGATTATCGACTAACACTTGACGGAGGTAGAACGATCATTCTACCATTATCTCATGAACAGAAACACGACAAACACGCGGGAGAAAATTCTCGCAACCGCAGAAGAACTCATCTACCAGAACGGTATTCATGCGACCGGCATGGACCTCCTGGTGAAGACTTCAGGTGTGGCACGGAAAAGTATTTATCACCATTTCGCGAACAAGGACGAGGTAGCCGCCGCGGCGCTGAATGCACGTGATGTGCGCTGGATGGAATGGTTCAGGACCGAATGTGACAAAGCGGATACGCCGCGGGATCGCATCCTGAATGTGTTCACCGTGCTTAAAGGCTGGTTCGAGTCGGAGGGATATCGCGGATGCGCGTTTATCAACACGGCAGGCGAAGTGGGGGATCCTTCTGATCCGGTTCGTCAGATAGCCAGCGTGCACAAACAGAAGCTGCTGGACTACGTGCTTGAGCTTACCGGCCAGCTGAATACAGCGCAGGCGTTACCTCTGGCCCGGCAGCTACTGATACTGATTGAAGGCGCCATCACTATGTCGCGCGTCATGGGCGATTACAGCGCCGCCGATGATGCAAGAGATGTCGCTCAGCTGTTACTGAAACAGATCCCATAGCAGGGGCTGAGTTCCAAAGAGAAAACACTAACTGAAGTATCCAATTATCCTGGAGGCACCACCATGTCCGATTCACAAATCCGTCCGCCACTGCCGCCGTTCACCCGCGAGTCAGCGCTTGAGAAAGTAAGACTTGCCGAAGATGGCTGGAACACCCGCGATGCCGATAAAGTGTCGCTCGCTTACTCTCTGGACACCAAATGGCGTAACCGCGCAGAGTTTGCAAATAATCGAGAAGAGGCCCGGGGTTTCCTCGAGCGCAAGTGGAAAAAAGAGCTGGAGTACCGTCTTATCAAGGAACTGTGGGCCTTTGACGGTGACCGCATTGCTGTCCGGTACGCTTACGAGTGGCGCGATGACTCCGGTAACTGGTTCCGTTCTTACGGGAACGAAAACTGGGAATTTGGTGAAGACGGGCTGATGCATCACCGCTACGCATGTATCAATGACATGCCGATTAAAGAAAGTGAGCGCAAGTTCCACTGGCCTCTGGGGCGCCGTCCTGACGATTATCCAAGCCTGTCTGACCTGGGTCTGTAATTCATTGAGTTACCCCGCGTAACGCCCGCGACTACTGTCCTGGTCGGGGCTTTACTCAGCCAGTTGATGAAAAAAGCAAGCTGGTTGAGGCGGAGAGCTCTTAAGTTTTCTCAGTGCATGGTTTTTAAGGATCAAGTACGAGCGATGTGCTTTATTCATTTAAATCGCGTGCTATTTAATAGTAAAATATGTTAATGAGGCCGTATTATGAATATTAAATCTATGTTTCTGACTGCCGCAATGGCGGCCGTCTCAGCCAACAGCTTTGCCGATGCTTCACAGCCAGAGCGTCACGTGCAGGAATTTCTCAGTGCCCTGAACGGCGCCGGGGGTAAGCCTATTGAACAGCTGTCTCCACGGGACGCACGACAGGTGCTGATCAACGCTCAGAAGGGTGCCAAACTGCCTGCTGCCGACGTCGCTGAAAAAACGATCAACGTTGAAGGCGGCTCCATCAAACTTCACATTGTGAAACCTAATAACGCACAGGGAATCTTGCCAGTTTTCATGTTCTTCCATGGCGGTGGCTGGATACTGGGCGACTTTGCGACACATGAACGACTCGTCCGTGATCTGGTCACCGAGTCCGGTGCAGCAGCCGTCTTTGTCGACTATACACCATCGCCGGAAGCGCATTTCCCGGTTGCGATTAATCAGGCCTATGCAGCAACCCGCTGGGTTGCCGAGCACGGTAGCGAGATTGGCGTTGACGGCAGTCGCCTGGCGCTGGTAGGTAACAGCGTCGGCGGTAACATGGTTGCTGCCGTAGCGCTCCAGGCCAAGCAACATAAAGCGCCGGCCATCCGCTATGAGGTCATGCTCTGGCCCGTGACTGACGCGAACTTCAATACTGGTTCTTATAACCAGTATGAGAACGGGTACTTCCTGTCGCGTAATATGATGAAGTGGTTCTGGGATGCATACACCACTAAAGAAGGCGATCGTAATAACATCCTGGCGTCGCCGCTGCGCGCAACGCCTGAACAACTGAAGGGACTGCCGCCCACTCTGATTCAGACTGCCGAACTTGACGTACTGCGCGACGAAGGCGAGGCTTTTGGCCGCAAGCTTGATGCCGCTGGCGTCAACGTGACGGTTACCCGCTACAACGGGTTAATTCATGATTTCGGTCTGCTGAACGCGCTGAGCGACGTGCCTGCCGTGCGGACCGCACTTGGTCAGGCCGCCTATGAACTGAAAGAACACCTGAAGTAACTGCCAGCTAGCCGGTCGGTTTCATCGACCGGTCGTTTTTGCCCTCTGTCCGTTGTCCGGGTTAGCGCGGAAATTTTTTGGAACCGGACTATTGAGTATTTACATACTTCCCCCCGTTAAGCGTGCGACCTGTTACTTATCGGGGGCTTTTTTCGACACAGTAATAACGACAAGGAGCCGATTGTACGGCATGCCGTTCCGCTGCAGGTAACGAAGTCATATACCTGTCTGGCGGTAGCGTGACTCGAGTTTGTCGAGAAAAGTGAATAATGCTCTGTTCATTTCGCTGTAGTCGTGGCTCCGTAATTCTTCCGGTGTCTGAACGAATCGATATTCTGCGGCCCGACGTAAATCCCTGTCGGAATGCGCGATCAGCAATTCGACAAGGGACGGTGTAAGTTCCATATGGCACTGAAACCCGTAGACCAGCTCAGAATAAGCAACTATCTGTCGTGGGCAACCTTCGCTGTAGGCGACGATCTCCGCCGCGGGCGTAAGTCCCGGCATGTCGTTATGCCAGTGCCCGACATCGAGCTTATTACCGAAGTGAGAAAACAGCGGGTTCCGTTCGCTTTCTGCGGTCATAAAAACTGGAAACTTGCCGATCTCTTTTTCCGGGCTGTGCGCGAAGCGTGCGCCCAGGGCTTCCCCGATCAGCTGGGCACCAAGGCAGACGCCGATGACGGCTTTCCCCAGATGTACTACAGAGGCAATAAGTGCCTGTTCAGCTCTTGAGTCAAAATGTGCACATTCATCAGGCGTGACGGACGGATCCTGCGGCCCCCCATGACTACCAGCAGATCGATATTCCGTGCATCTTCAGGAAGTTTCTGACCCGCATAAACGCGAGAGAAGGTTACCTCATGGCCACGAATCATGGCCCAGGTTTCAAACACGCCGGGTGCTTCAAAGTGTTCATGCACAATAAAATGTACTCGCATAGGCTTATATCCTTCAGAATCTTGATAAGTAATTAAGTCAGGCGCATATCACCCCCTGCGAAATACCGGTCGGGTAACGCCAGTCGGGACATGATAGATGTGAGGTTTGATTTTGAAATGTCAGTAAGCATCGATAAAACGCCAAGGCACGATGACTCAACAGGCTGGTCGGCGACCGCTATTTCCTACCGGCGTGGGGAAGAAGATCCCCCTCATTATCACCTGGAAGGGCAACTTTTATACGCTAGCAGCGGCGTTCTGCTGGTTGAGGCCGCGGGCAGGCGATGGGTTATTCCCCCTCAACGGGCGCTCTGGCTGCCGCCGTTGATGGAACACTCATACAGACTTCTGTCGCGTACGGAGCTACGTGCAGTTTACTTCAGCGGTAGCCTGATTTCTGAGTGCGCACATTTCGCAAAGAATGACCGGGTACATGTGATCGACGTGGTTCCGCTGGTAAAGGAATTAATAGCTGGCCTGTTTATAAATGATTACCACACGCTGACGAAGCGAAAAATGGCGCTTTTACTTCTGGAAATTATCGGTGAGGCACCATCCGTACCCGCAGAACTACCGATGCCGCAGGATGACCGATTATTCCGTGCTATAGGAGAGCTGATGTCCAGCCATCGCTGGGAAACCTCGTTAACCGATATGGCTGACATAGCAAACATGTCGGAAAGGTCTTTCTCCCGCCTGTTTTCACGTGATACGGGGTTCAGCTTCCGGACATGGAAGCAGCGCGCAAGAATATACGCATCACTGGATCTTCTTTCTGAAAACGTACCTGTAAAACAGATTGCCTGGCAGCTTGGTTTTTCATCACCGGCCGCATTTTCCGCTGCGTTTCGTGCAGTTATGGGCCTGACTCCCGGTGAGTTTTGACGGAGGTTCAGTTGGGGGGACGGTGACAAATCGGGTATTGACGCTATCCGGCACAGTGTCGATGCTGACGCCGCGACTATCAGGTGTTAAACGAAAAGAGACGGAACACACCGCGACTGAAAACGTAGGCGGCCCGGCTTTTCAGTCGCCGGGCTGAATTCTGAGAGGATCAGAAAGGTTTGGTCGGCAGGTACTTGCCGTCCAGGGTGATCACCGCACGATGGCCACCATCCGGATCATCAACTTTCTTGATATCCAGTTTGAAGTTAATGGCGCTGATAATGCCGTCGCCAAATTTCTCATGAACCAGAGCCTTAAGAGTAGGCCCGTAAACTGACATCATCTCGTAGAAACGGTAGATTGTCGGATCGGTCGGGATGCCATCGGTAAAGCTGCCGCGGACGGGTACTGACTGCAACAGTTTAACGTCATCAGCATTCAGATCGAGCTTCTTGCCGACAACGACTGCTGCGTCGGCAGGCAACGGATGCTGACCAAGCAGGGCTGCAGTAACGAAGGCTTCTGACAAACCTGTGCCGTCAACGATTTCGGAGAAGGAGAGTTCCTTGCGTGCCTTAGCCAGAATAATGGTTTCGGTGAGTGCCTGACGTGCGGCCTGAGTGACTTGAATCTGGATCATGGTCTTTTCTCCTGGTAAGTAAGGGGTTCAGGCAACATGCCTGGCTTGCGAGGAAACGGCGTTAACTTCTGGATTTTCAGCAAGGGACACGAAGGCGCGGGTTGTGCCATCAAAAGTATCAATGCAACCACTCCCAATGTCATAGAGCCAGCCGTGCAGAGTTACCCGGCCTTCTTCAAGCGCCAGGCGAACGGATGGGTGAGTCTGGATGTTAGCCAACTGAGCGATGACGTTTTCGCGCACCATAGCCGCGACTTTGGTTGGCTGATCCGGATGAGGTCGGGATTCGTTCACGACTCTGGCCGAGTCAGCATATAGCAGCCAGTTGGCAACGGCGGGCATATGATCCAGACACTTGCAGGTGGCGATGGCCGTCATTGCCCCGCAGTCGGAATGGCCACAGATCACGATGTCGGCCACTTTAAGTGCGGCGATAGCGTATTCGACGGACGCGGAAACACCGCCAGGCTCCGGGCCATACGACGGCACAATATTGCCGGCGTTGCGGATCACGAACAGGTCGCCGGGCTCGCGTTGAGTGACCAGCTCCGGAACCAGTCGGCTATCAGAGCAGGAAATGAATAACGCTCTCGGATTCTGTTGGGTGGCAAGGTCCCTGAACAGTTTGATCCGCTTGGGAAAAGCGTCTTTCTGGAACTTTAGAAAGCCGTCAATGATCTCTTTCATGGGGGCTGTCTCAATGTCGCTGGGTGTGGGATGAATACTAAGCAACGCATTGCATAAGGTAAAGGTCTCATTTATTATAAAATCAATCAGATAATCTAATGGGGTCGGTAATGCTCGCCCGGCACATTCAGTATTTTCTTGCGGTAGCAGAACATCTCAGCTTCACGAAAGCTGCAGCGGCGCTGCACGTATCCCAACCCGCTCTTTCACAGCAGGTAAAGTTACTGGAAGAAAGCCTTGGTGCTCAGTTGTTTGACCGTTCAGGACGCACGACACGTCTGACTGATGCCGGAGAGGTTTATCTTCAGTATGCCCGTCGCGCTTCTCAGGAGCTGCGGGAAGCTACACGCGCCATTCATGATGTGAGCAACCTCAGCCGTGGATCACTGCGCGTGGCCGTGACGCCTACCTTTACAACTTATCTGGTGGGACCTGTGGTCGAGGCATTCCACGACCAATATCCAAAGATTACTCTCAGCGTGCAGGAAATTTCCCAGGAACGTATGGAGGAGTTGCTTCTGGCAGGAGAGCTGGATGTAGGAATTGCGTTTGAGCCAGTCAACAGTCCTGATATCGAATCGGTCCCATTGCTGGATGAGACTCTGGCTCTGGTGGTCAGCCTCAGGCACCCACTGTCAAAGGTAAAATCTGTGGAATTGCAGACTCTGAGCGCCGAGTCACTCGTTTTGCTCAGTACGGATTTCGCGACGCGTGAACAGATCGATCGTTACTTCCGCAAGCATGAAATTAATCCTCAGGTGCTGATGGAGGCCAACGCTCTCGGTGCGGTGATAGAAATTGTTCGCTGGACATCTTTGTCGACGTTGTTACCCGCAAAGACTGCCTTCGCCCAGGACGATCTGGTGGCCATTGCACTGGAGCCAGAGCGGCTGCAACGTACAGCCGTCCTTATGAGGCGCAAGGATGCCTATCTGAGCTCCGCGACCCAGGCTTTCACAGCATTAACAGTAGACATTTCCGGCAAGCTAATTGTCTGATCTACTAGAGTTCCGGTCCAGACGGGAGATAACCACGCTAACTTGTCAGCAACACTGATATAAGACCGCAAAGCGGTCATTAAGCGGTGTTGTTGACATATGTGCATAATCCGGTCACGTGGGTTGATCCGTTTGGGCTAACCAGCTGTGAACTGGCGAAAAAAATGGAAAACGCAGGGACCCCGAGGCCTGTAAATTCAGCAGCGCATCATATTGTTGGAGAAACCTCCAAAGGTGCTAAGCCAGCCAGAGATGTTCTGAATAAGCATAAAATAGATATAAATGGAGCTGATAACGGAGTTTTCCTGCCAAACAGAAATAATACAGATGGATTATCAGGGATACTTCATAACGGCAGACATCCAGATGACTATTTGGCGGCGGTAAACAAAAGAATTGTTCAGGCTGATATTTTGGGCGGTAAGAAAGAAGTTATTGAAGAGATCGGAAGGATTAGAGACATTCTTTCCTCCGCTAGTCGAGATGCAAGTTGGAGTAATGTTCTACTATGAAGATATATTTATTGCATTCAAGCTCCATGAAGTCTTGTTCATTTATTCAGGACTATCCAGATGGAGAGAGAAGTATTATTGGCGTGGCAATGATGAGACGCTGGAAACCATTTTATAACGACTACAATGAAATAAAGTTGGAACTGAGAAAGAATGACAAAGGGAAAAAAAATTATCAATTTGATTTCAGTGGAACCTTGAGTCCTTTTTTTGTGTTTAGCGAGACAGCAATAAAGGTGTTGGATGATATATTGAGCCCGAGAGGTGAAATCTTGACGGTGTCAACGGAAAGCAAGAAAAAGGTTTTTTGGGGCTATTATCCCACTAATAGTTTGCATGGGTGTTTTGATAGGGACCGCTCTATATATCACGAAGTTGAAAACGGCCTCATAATTGAGAAGCCAATCCTTATTTCATCAAATATTACTGATGATTATCTTTTTTCTATAGAAGAAGATATAGGGAGAGTTTTCGTAACAGATAAGTTTAAACAGCGTGTTGAAGAGGCGAACTTGATTGGATTTGATTTTTCCATTGAGATTCAAACCTCATAATGCAGAAATAAACCCCGGTAGGCCGGAGAATCTCAGAATGTAAGGCCGGAAGCGGTTCTAACGATCCTTCCGGCTGTTTTTTATGCTGTTTAGTTCAACAATCATATATTAGGCTGTGTCCCTTAATTCAGATTCACTTGCGGCGTTACAGGCGCTGGGCAGCGAACAGGCGGCGTTTGGTTACGTCACCACCACCGTGACCGTATTGGCCGATGAGGCGGAGGACGCGGAGGAAAAACGGCGCCAGACCGAGCAGGTGATCCAGGGGCGGGGCTTCGTAACCTGTCCGGAGCGGCTGAACGCGGTGGACGCCTGGCTGTCGTCGGTGCCCGGCCAGGTGTATGCCAATGTGTGCCAGCCGATCATTTCCACCCTCAATCTGGCGCACCTGATCCCGCTGTCGGCGGTCTGGGCCGGGCCGGAGAACAATGCTCACCTTGACGGGCCGCCACTTATCGTGACCCGGACCGATGGCGCCACGCTGTTTCGGCTGGTGACGCACATTGGCGACGTGGGGCATACGCTGGTGGTGGGGCCCACCGGGATGGGTAAATCGGTGCTGCTGGCCATGCTGGCGATGCAGTTTCGTCGCTATCCCGGCTCGCGCGTATTTCTTTTTGATGTCGGCCGTTCGTTGCGGGCCACCACGCTGGGGCTGGGGGGCGAGCATTATGATCTGGGGGCAGACGGGGCGATCGCGTTTCAGCCGCTGGCCCGGATCGATCAGGAAGGCTGTGGCCCCGGCGGTGACGACGTACCAGCCCAGCGAGGCACAAATCGCCTACCATCTGGCGCGTTTTATCACACTGGTGCGTTCACTCTCGCTTGACCCGGTCGTGGTGCGGCAGAACTGGCTGGAGGCGTATGCCTATACCACCGATCAGGGTGCTGCGGTGCTCAACGCCTATGCCCGCGCCCAGGATCCCTTTGGCCGTATTGGTAACGAGTCTGTCACGGTGCAGATTGCCAGTGTGGTGCGCTCCAGCGATCGATCGTTTGAAGTGCGCTGGAGCGAACAACACTTTGTCCACGGCACTCCGTCGGAGACCGAACGCTGGACTGCCATGCTGACCGTTGTGCAGCACACGCCGCGTACCGAGCAGCAGTTACGGCTGAACCCGTTGGGCATTTATATCAACGGGCTGTCGTGGAGCCGGGAACTGGCGATGCCGGAAGGCGGTCAGCCATGAGAACGTGGTGGTATTACGGTCCTGTCTGTTACCTGATACTGGCACTGATCGGGTGTCGTGGTATGGGAAACCGGCCACCGGTTGTCGATCTGGACGAGCCGGCTCCGACAGCCTCGGTTCCGATGCCTCCGGCCTCCATAGTGGTGGGGAAGGGGGAGAACGGAGCGCCTTCGTTCCGACCTGCCGGGGCCGGTGATCGCCACCGTCACCGAACCGGTCTACGACACGGCGACCGGGCATTATCTGCTGATCCCGCAAGGCTCGCGCTTACTGGGTAAATACAATAGCCAGGTCAGCTATGGGCAAAGCCGGGTTCAGGTGGTCTGGAACCGCATTATCCTGCCGGATACGTCGTCGCTGACGCTGGATAATCTGGCCGGTGCCGACCCGGCCGGTTACGTCGGGCTGGAAGATCAGGTGGACTGGCATTGGGATCGTGTGATTGCCGGCGCGGCAATGACCACACTACTGGGGGTGGGTGCTGAACTGGCTGCCCCGGAGAACCGACAGCATGGCGATCGCATTATTCTTGCCGGACGTGACAGTTTGCAGGATTCGGTCAGTCAGGCGGGACAAGAACTTACCCGGCGTAACCTCGATATTCAGCCGACACTGACCGAACGGCCAGGCCTGCCGGTTCGTATCATCGTCAACCGGGATTTGGTGTTAAGGCCGTATCAACCGCTGTTTTTTAATCAGGGGAGTGCGAACTGAAGGGGGAATGGACGGTGGGGAAAGAGAGGCCCGATACTGGGGAGGCAATTCGGAATATTACTCATTCCCTGTATTCAGTGCCGACGTAGAGTAGAGTTTTCGGCCTCTCTCATCGTAAAAAAAGAAGTCATCCGGCAGAGAAAGACGCGTTATACCGAAGAGCAAATTGTGTTTGCCCTGAAGCTGGCCGAAACCGGTACGCGGGTGGAGGAAGTCTGCAGAAAGATGGGGGGTTTCTGAAGCCACATTTTACAACTCCAGGAGTCCATACATGCGATACGACACCATCCCTGCACAAGCGATACGCCATGACAGCTCCCGGATGGATGGAGAGCAATGGCCACTCAGCTCTCCTCAGCAGGTCATATGGTTGGAGCAAATACTTCACCCAGACTCCAGTCACTATAATCTGGGCCTGCTCTATCGTATTGAGGGCAGGCTTGATCAGGCACTGTTCGTCCAGGCGGTAGAAATTTCTGTGGAGCGCCACGATGCGCTGCGCCTGCAACTTAAAGAGATCAATGAGCCCATTCAGGTACTCTGTAACAGCGCGCCTATCCCGACTCGTATCCACGACCTGTCTGGTTGCACAGACCCGGAAGCTGAGCTGGATAAACACGTCAACGCCCTGGTTAGGCAGGCGTTTGACTTAACAGGGCAACTCTGGCGTTCTGACTTGCTGCGGATTAGCGAGTCGTGCTGGTATTGGCATTGTTGCTGTCATCATTTGATTCTGGATGGTCGTAATATCATCCTGATTATGAGAGAGGTTGCGGATACGTATACCCGCTTGATCAATAAAGTGGGTATGGCGGAACGAGCGCCATCCTACCTCGATTTTATTACAGAGGATCTCGCCTATTTCCATTCAGCGGGCTATAGCCAGGACCGGGATTTCTGGTTGGAGCGTTATGCAACGCTGCCCCCAATACTCATTCCTGCAAATAGTACTCACATGAGTCATGAGGTGTCCGAGTCACCGCTACGTTGGCAGCTTGAGGCACCGCTATTAAAAACCATCGAGGCAATGCTTAATGAACACCGCCTATCGCTGTTGCACTTTATGTATGCGTTGTTGGCATGCTACTTCACGCGAACGACGGGTGAGCGGGACATCGTCATTGGTATTCCGGTGCATAACCGTCGTAACGCCAGGCAAAAAAATACGATAGGGATGTTCGCATCCGTCATTCCTGTGAGGATTTGCATAGCGGATCAGGATACATTCCTGGATGTGATGCATAAATGTGCAAGCGAACTGCGAAAGTGTCATAAACATCAACGCTTTCCTATATCGGAAATCAATCGTCACACTAGAGTCCAGCAAAAGACTGGACGTTCTCAGCTATTTGATATTTTGCTATCGCTGGAGTTGTTCGAAACGAATGCGTCAATGGAGTACTGTAGTATTAGCCTGGTCGGGGTGCATCGCGGCACTTCCAATCCGCTTGCCATCAGTATTCAACAATACAAGTACTCCCAAGATGATGACAATACGCCTGTTACCATTGAGTTCAGTTGTGCACCAGGCCATTTGAGCAAGATGGAGGTCGAGGCGCTACAGCGACGGCTGAGCGTGTTATTAGGGGCAGCGCTTCGTGGTCCAGATACGCTGATTAACCACTTATCGATTTTACCTGAAGCCGAGCGTCGGCAATTACTGGTCGACTTCAATGCGACA
>NZ_CM001976.1:1814960-1831960 GCF_000406145.1 Dickeya dadantii NCPPB 898
AAATAAACCATTAGCCCGCAAAACCGTGCAGCATCAGCAGGACCGGCGATGCCGGATCGCCGGCCTCACGGTAAAAAACATTAACGTCGCCTGCCTGCTTATGGTGGTAATGCACCTGTGTGGCAGGTGTGTTATCTGCTGTTGATAACTCCGAATATGAAGACGTCATAGCACCCCTTGTAACCGTTAAAATGTGGAATTGAAGGTTACATGTTATTATGGTAACCTGTCAAAATGATTTTACAAGTTACGGTTGTGTATGGAATTTAAACATCTTGCATCTCAGCCTCTCTTTCTGGCCGATAACCTCGCGCTGGATTTCATCAACAGTGAATACGGGACAGGTGATGAGCGTCATGAGTGTTTTGACGACGATCTCTGCGTCCTGGAGTGGCTGGAAACGGCGGGTCTTTTACCGAAAAGCACGGAGGCCCCTCCCGGGTTACTGACTGAAGCCCGCCAATTCCGTGAGGCCGCCAGGGCAGTGGTGCATGCTGCTATGGAGTCCGTTGCAGCTGACCTGACTGTAGTTAACAGAATACTCAGGGACGGAAAGCCCGAGACGAGGCTGCAATGGGATGAAGGGACACAGCGATACCGTGTTGATGTTCGTTCAGGCACGCACAGCGCCGCCAGCCTTCTCTGGCCTGTTGCCGACGAGTTGGTGAAACTGATTACTGACGACAAATTTGAATATGTGCGTCAGTGCGAAGCCCATAACTGTATTCTGCTTTTTCACGATTTGAGTAAATCGCATCGCCGTCGGTGGTGCAGCATGGCGACCTGCGGTAATCGTATGAAAGTCGCGGCGTTCCGGAACAGGAAGAATTCGTAACGACGCCAGTTCCCTCCACACGGTTGCAACTCCGTGCAGCCCGCCACGTTTGCTTCAGTAGGAAAAGGGCAGACGGCGTCCGGATCCGGGTGCCACTTAAGCCCACCCGGTTTTCAGCCGTACAGACCGTATGATTTTTACAGATTTTTTTGACCTGCCCCTCCCGAATGCAGCCTCCATCCTTCACACTGAGAACGTACGGAACGCCCCGCCGGACATCGGGTTTTCGTTCCTGCACGCTACAGCGTTATACAATTTTTTTGCCCAGACAGCATTTTGTTATTGATTCTTAAAAATTTTATAAATGCATCCTGACGGTACGCAAAAAAGATTATCGACTAACACTTGACGGAGGTAGAACGATCATTCTACCATTATCTCATGAACAGAAACACGACAAACACGCGGGAGAAAATTCTCGCAACCGCAGAAGAACTCATCTACCAGAACGGTATTCATGCGACCGGCATGGACCTCCTGGTGAAGACTTCAGGTGTGGCACGGAAAAGTATTTATCACCATTTCGCGAACAAGGACGAGGTAGCCGCCGCGGCGCTGAATGCACGTGATGTGCGCTGGATGGAATGGTTCAGGACCGAATGTGACAAAGCGGATACGCCGCGGGATCGCATCCTGAATGTGTTCACCGTGCTTAAAGGCTGGTTCGAGTCGGAGGGATATCGCGGATGCGCGTTTATCAACACGGCAGGCGAAGTGGGGGATCCTTCTGATCCGGTTCGTCAGATAGCCAGCGTGCACAAACAGAAGCTGCTGGACTACGTGCTTGAGCTTACCGGCCAGCTGAATACAGCGCAGGCGTTACCTCTGGCCCGGCAGCTACTGATACTGATTGAAGGCGCCATCACTATGTCGCGCGTCATGGGCGATTACAGCGCCGCCGATGATGCAAGAGATGTCGCTCAGCTGTTACTGAAACAGATCCCATAGCAGGGGCTGAGTTCCAAAGAGAAAACACTAACTGAAGTATCCAATTATCCTGGAGGCACCACCATGTCCGATTCACAAATCCGTCCGCCACTGCCGCCGTTCACCCGCGAGTCAGCGCTTGAGAAAGTAAGACTTGCCGAAGATGGCTGGAACACCCGCGATGCCGATAAAGTGTCGCTCGCTTACTCTCTGGACACCAAATGGCGTAACCGCGCAGAGTTTGCAAATAATCGAGAAGAGGCCCGGGGTTTCCTCGAGCGCAAGTGGAAAAAAGAGCTGGAGTACCGTCTTATCAAGGAACTGTGGGCCTTTGACGGTGACCGCATTGCTGTCCGGTACGCTTACGAGTGGCGCGATGACTCCGGTAACTGGTTCCGTTCTTACGGGAACGAAAACTGGGAATTTGGTGAAGACGGGCTGATGCATCACCGCTACGCATGTATCAATGACATGCCGATTAAAGAAAGTGAGCGCAAGTTCCACTGGCCTCTGGGGCGCCGTCCTGACGATTATCCAAGCCTGTCTGACCTGGGTCTGTAATTCATTGAGTTACCCCGCGTAACGCCCGCGACTACTGTCCTGGTCGGGGCTTTACTCAGCCAGTTGATGAAAAAAGCAAGCTGGTTGAGGCGGAGAGCTCTTAAGTTTTCTCAGTGCATGGTTTTTAAGGATCAAGTACGAGCGATGTGCTTTATTCATTTAAATCGCGTGCTATTTAATAGTAAAATATGTTAATGAGGCCGTATTATGAATATTAAATCTATGTTTCTGACTGCCGCAATGGCGGCCGTCTCAGCCAACAGCTTTGCCGATGCTTCACAGCCAGAGCGTCACGTGCAGGAATTTCTCAGTGCCCTGAACGGCGCCGGGGGTAAGCCTATTGAACAGCTGTCTCCACGGGACGCACGACAGGTGCTGATCAACGCTCAGAAGGGTGCCAAACTGCCTGCTGCCGACGTCGCTGAAAAAACGATCAACGTTGAAGGCGGCTCCATCAAACTTCACATTGTGAAACCTAATAACGCACAGGGAATCTTGCCAGTTTTCATGTTCTTCCATGGCGGTGGCTGGATACTGGGCGACTTTGCGACACATGAACGACTCGTCCGTGATCTGGTCACCGAGTCCGGTGCAGCAGCCGTCTTTGTCGACTATACACCATCGCCGGAAGCGCATTTCCCGGTTGCGATTAATCAGGCCTATGCAGCAACCCGCTGGGTTGCCGAGCACGGTAGCGAGATTGGCGTTGACGGCAGTCGCCTGGCGCTGGTAGGTAACAGCGTCGGCGGTAACATGGTTGCTGCCGTAGCGCTCCAGGCCAAGCAACATAAAGCGCCGGCCATCCGCTATGAGGTCATGCTCTGGCCCGTGACTGACGCGAACTTCAATACTGGTTCTTATAACCAGTATGAGAACGGGTACTTCCTGTCGCGTAATATGATGAAGTGGTTCTGGGATGCATACACCACTAAAGAAGGCGATCGTAATAACATCCTGGCGTCGCCGCTGCGCGCAACGCCTGAACAACTGAAGGGACTGCCGCCCACTCTGATTCAGACTGCCGAACTTGACGTACTGCGCGACGAAGGCGAGGCTTTTGGCCGCAAGCTTGATGCCGCTGGCGTCAACGTGACGGTTACCCGCTACAACGGGTTAATTCATGATTTCGGTCTGCTGAACGCGCTGAGCGACGTGCCTGCCGTGCGGACCGCACTTGGTCAGGCCGCCTATGAACTGAAAGAACACCTGAAGTAACTGCCAGCTAGCCGGTCGGTTTCATCGACCGGTCGTTTTTGCCCTCTGTCCGTTGTCCGGGTTAGCGCGGAAATTTTTTGGAACCGGACTATTGAGTATTTACATACTTCCCCCCGTTAAGCGTGCGACCTGTTACTTATCGGGGGCTTTTTTCGACACAGTAATAACGACAAGGAGCCGATTGTACGGCATGCCGTTCCGCTGCAGGTAACGAAGTCATATACCTGTCTGGCGGTAGCGTGACTCGAGTTTGTCGAGAAAAGTGAATAATGCTCTGTTCATTTCGCTGTAGTCGTGGCTCCGTAATTCTTCCGGTGTCTGAACGAATCGATATTCTGCGGCCCGACGTAAATCCCTGTCGGAATGCGCGATCAGCAATTCGACAAGGGACGGTGTAAGTTCCATATGGCACTGAAACCCGTAGACCAGCTCAGAATAAGCAACTATCTGTCGTGGGCAACCTTCGCTGTAGGCGACGATCTCCGCCGCGGGCGTAAGTCCCGGCATGTCGTTATGCCAGTGCCCGACATCGAGCTTATTACCGAAGTGAGAAAACAGCGGGTTCCGTTCGCTTTCTGCGGTCATAAAAACTGGAAACTTGCCGATCTCTTTTTCCGGGCTGTGCGCGAAGCGTGCGCCCAGGGCTTCCCCGATCAGCTGGGCACCAAGGCAGACGCCGATGACGGCTTTCCCCAGATGTACTACAGAGGCAATAAGTGCCTGTTCAGCTCTTGAGTCAAAATGTGCACATTCATCAGGCGTGACGGACGGATCCTGCGGCCCCCCATGACTACCAGCAGATCGATATTCCGTGCATCTTCAGGAAGTTTCTGACCCGCATAAACGCGAGAGAAGGTTACCTCATGGCCACGAATCATGGCCCAGGTTTCAAACACGCCGGGTGCTTCAAAGTGTTCATGCACAATAAAATGTACTCGCATAGGCTTATATCCTTCAGAATCTTGATAAGTAATTAAGTCAGGCGCATATCACCCCCTGCGAAATACCGGTCGGGTAACGCCAGTCGGGACATGATAGATGTGAGGTTTGATTTTGAAATGTCAGTAAGCATCGATAAAACGCCAAGGCACGATGACTCAACAGGCTGGTCGGCGACCGCTATTTCCTACCGGCGTGGGGAAGAAGATCCCCCTCATTATCACCTGGAAGGGCAACTTTTATACGCTAGCAGCGGCGTTCTGCTGGTTGAGGCCGCGGGCAGGCGATGGGTTATTCCCCCTCAACGGGCGCTCTGGCTGCCGCCGTTGATGGAACACTCATACAGACTTCTGTCGCGTACGGAGCTACGTGCAGTTTACTTCAGCGGTAGCCTGATTTCTGAGTGCGCACATTTCGCAAAGAATGACCGGGTACATGTGATCGACGTGGTTCCGCTGGTAAAGGAATTAATAGCTGGCCTGTTTATAAATGATTACCACACGCTGACGAAGCGAAAAATGGCGCTTTTACTTCTGGAAATTATCGGTGAGGCACCATCCGTACCCGCAGAACTACCGATGCCGCAGGATGACCGATTATTCCGTGCTATAGGAGAGCTGATGTCCAGCCATCGCTGGGAAACCTCGTTAACCGATATGGCTGACATAGCAAACATGTCGGAAAGGTCTTTCTCCCGCCTGTTTTCACGTGATACGGGGTTCAGCTTCCGGACATGGAAGCAGCGCGCAAGAATATACGCATCACTGGATCTTCTTTCTGAAAACGTACCTGTAAAACAGATTGCCTGGCAGCTTGGTTTTTCATCACCGGCCGCATTTTCCGCTGCGTTTCGTGCAGTTATGGGCCTGACTCCCGGTGAGTTTTGACGGAGGTTCAGTTGGGGGGACGGTGACAAATCGGGTATTGACGCTATCCGGCACAGTGTCGATGCTGACGCCGCGACTATCAGGTGTTAAACGAAAAGAGACGGAACACACCGCGACTGAAAACGTAGGCGGCCCGGCTTTTCAGTCGCCGGGCTGAATTCTGAGAGGATCAGAAAGGTTTGGTCGGCAGGTACTTGCCGTCCAGGGTGATCACCGCACGATGGCCACCATCCGGATCATCAACTTTCTTGATATCCAGTTTGAAGTTAATGGCGCTGATAATGCCGTCGCCAAATTTCTCATGAACCAGAGCCTTAAGAGTAGGCCCGTAAACTGACATCATCTCGTAGAAACGGTAGATTGTCGGATCGGTCGGGATGCCATCGGTAAAGCTGCCGCGGACGGGTACTGACTGCAACAGTTTAACGTCATCAGCATTCAGATCGAGCTTCTTGCCGACAACGACTGCTGCGTCGGCAGGCAACGGATGCTGACCAAGCAGGGCTGCAGTAACGAAGGCTTCTGACAAACCTGTGCCGTCAACGATTTCGGAGAAGGAGAGTTCCTTGCGTGCCTTAGCCAGAATAATGGTTTCGGTGAGTGCCTGACGTGCGGCCTGAGTGACTTGAATCTGGATCATGGTCTTTTCTCCTGGTAAGTAAGGGGTTCAGGCAACATGCCTGGCTTGCGAGGAAACGGCGTTAACTTCTGGATTTTCAGCAAGGGACACGAAGGCGCGGGTTGTGCCATCAAAAGTATCAATGCAACCACTCCCAATGTCATAGAGCCAGCCGTGCAGAGTTACCCGGCCTTCTTCAAGCGCCAGGCGAACGGATGGGTGAGTCTGGATGTTAGCCAACTGAGCGATGACGTTTTCGCGCACCATAGCCGCGACTTTGGTTGGCTGATCCGGATGAGGTCGGGATTCGTTCACGACTCTGGCCGAGTCAGCATATAGCAGCCAGTTGGCAACGGCGGGCATATGATCCAGACACTTGCAGGTGGCGATGGCCGTCATTGAACGAGTCCGTCACGGTGCAGATTGCCAGTGTGGTGCGCTCCAGCGATCGATCGTTTGAAGTGCGCTGGAGCGAACAACACTTTGCCCAAGGCACTCCGTCGGAGACCGAACGCTGGACTGCCATGCTGACCGTTGTGCAGCACACGCCGCGTACCGAGCAGCAGTTACGGCTGAATCCGTTGGGCGTCTATATCAACGGCCTGTCGTGGAGCCGGGAACTGGCGATGCCGGAAGGCGGTCAGCCATGAGAACGTGGTGGTATTACGGTCCTGTCTGTTACCTGATACTGGCACTGATCGGGTGTCGTGGTATGGGAAACCGGCCACCGGTTGTCGATCTGGACGAGCCGGCTCCGACAGCCTCGGTTCCGATGCCTCCGGCCTCCATAGTGGTGGGGAAGGGGGAGAACGGAGCGCCTTCGTTCCGACCTGCCGGGGCCGGTGATCGCCACCGTCACCGAACCGGTCTACGACACGGCGACCGGGCATTATCTGCTGATCCCGCAAGGCTCGCGCTTACTGGGTAAATACAATAGCCAGGTCAGCTATGGGCAAAGCCGGGTTCAGGTGGTCTGGAACCGCATTATCCTGCCGGATACGTCGTCGCTGACGCTGGATAATCTGGCCGGTGCCGACCCGGCCGGTTACGTCGGGCTGGAAGATCAGGTGGACTGGCATTGGGATCGTGTGATTGCCGGCGCGGCAATGACCACACTACTGGGGGTGGGTGCTGAACTGGCTGCCCCGGAGAACCGACAGCATGGCGATCGCATTATTCTTGCCGGACGTGACAGTTTGCAGGATTCGGTCAGTCAGGCGGGACAAGAACTTACCCGGCGTAACCTCGATATTCAGCCGACACTGACCGAACGGCCAGGCCTGCCGGTTCGTATCATCGTCAACCGGGATTTGGTGTTAAGGCCGTATCAACCGCTGTTTTTTAATCAGGGGAGTGCGAACTGAAGGGGGAATGGACGGTGGGGAAAGAGAGGCCCGATACTGGGGAGGCAATTCGGAATATTACTCATTCCCTGTATTCAGTGCCGACGTAGAGTAGAGTTTTCGGCCTCTCTCATCGTAAAAAAAGAAGTCATCCGGCAGAGAAAGACGCGTTATACCGAAGAGCAAATTGTGTTTGCCCTGAAGCTGGCCGAAACCGGTACGCGGGTGGAGGAAGTCTGCAGAAAGATGGGGGGTTTCTGAAGCCACATTTTACAACTCCAGGAGTCCATACATGCGATACGACACCATCCCTGCACAAGCGATACGCCATGACAGCTCCCGGATGGATGGAGAGCAATGGCCACTCAGCTCTCCTCAGCAGGTCATATGGTTGGAGCAAATACTTCACCCAGACTCCAGTCACTATAATCTGGGCCTGCTCTATCGTATTGAGGGCAGGCTTGATCAGGCACTGTTCGTCCAGGCGGTAGAAATTTCTGTGGAGCGCCACGATGCGCTGCGCCTGCAACTTAAAGAGATCAATGAGCCCATTCAGGTACTCTGTAACAGCGCGCCTATCCCGACTCGTATCCACGACCTGTCTGGTTGCACAGACCCGGAAGCTGAGCTGGATAAACACGTCAACGCCCTGGTTAGGCAGGCGTTTGACTTAACAGGGCAACTCTGGCGTTCTGACTTGCTGCGGATTAGCGAGTCGTGCTGGTATTGGCATTGTTGCTGTCATCATTTGATTCTGGATGGTCGTAATATCATCCTGATTATGAGAGAGGTTGCGGATACGTATACCCGCTTGATCAATAAAGTGGGTATGGCGGAACGAGCGCCATCCTACCTCGATTTTATTACAGAGGATCTCGCCTATTTCCATTCAGCGGGCTATAGCCAGGACCGGGATTTCTGGTTGGAGCGTTATGCAACGCTGCCCCCAATACTCATTCCTGCAAATAGTACTCACATGAGTCATGAGGTGTCCGAGTCACCGCTACGTTGGCAGCTTGAGGCACCGCTATTAAAAACCATCGAGGCAATGCTTAATGAACACCGCCTATCGCTGTTGCACTTTATGTATGCGTTGTTGGCATGCTACTTCACGCGAACGACGGGTGAGCGGGACATCGTCATTGGTATTCCGGTGCATAACCGTCGTAACGCCAGGCAAAAAAATACGATAGGGATGTTCGCATCCGTCATTCCTGTGAGGATTTGCATAGCGGATCAGGATACATTCCTGGATGTGATGCATAAATGTGCAAGCGAACTGCGAAAGTGTCATAAACATCAACGCTTTCCTATATCGGAAATCAATCGTCACACTAGAGTCCAGCAAAAGACTGGACGTTCTCAGCTATTTGATATTTTGCTATCGCTGGAGTTGTTCGAAACGAATGCGTCAATGGAGTACTGTAGTATTAGCCTGGTCGGGGTGCATCGCGGCACTTCCAATCCGCTTGCCATCAGTATTCAACAATACAAGTACTCCCAAGATGATGACAATACGCCTGTTACCATTGAGTTCAGTTGTGCACCAGGCCATTTGAGCAAGATGGAGGTCGAGGCGCTACAGCGACGGCTGAGCGTGTTATTAGGGGCAGCGCTTCGTGGTCCAGATACGCTGATTAACCACTTATCGATGTTATCTGACGCCGAGCGTCGGCAATTACTGGCCGACTTCAATGCGACGCAGGCGGCGTTCCCGCAAGAGACGCTGCTCCACCAGCTGTTCGAAGGGCAGGTCGGGCAGACGCCGGACGCCACCGCGGTGGTCTTTGACGGGCAGTCGCTGAGCTATGCTGAACTGAATGCCCGCGCCAATCGCGTTGCACACAGCCTGATTAGCCTGGGCGTGCAGCCGGACGAACGGGTGGCAGTCTGTGCAGAGCGCAGCCTGGAGATGGTGGTGGGTATCCTGGCGATCCTCAAGGCCGGTGGCGCGTATGTGCCGCTGGATCCGGCATACCCTTCAGCGCGTCTGGCGTATATGCTCGCGGATGCACAGCCGGTGGCGCTTCTCACGCAAAGGGCGTTGCAGGCAAACCTGGGTTCAGACCTGCCGACACTGCTGCTCGATGCCGACATGGGCAGCACAGACAGCGACAACCCGGTTGTTCCGGGCCTGAGTGCCAGGCACCTTGCCTATGTGATCTACACCTCCGGATCGACCGGGCAGCCCAAAGGGGTGGCGATGCAGGCTGCGGCACTCCTGAACTTATTATATTGGCATCGACAAGAACCGTCATCGATCACGATGGCAGACAAAACATTACAGTTTGCAGCACTGGGGTTTGACGTTGCCTTTCAGGAAATATTCGCAACATTAAGCCAGGGGGGATCGCTGGTCTTGATCCGTGAAGAGACGCGACGGAACCCTTTGGCAATACTGCATTTAATTGAGAAAGAACACATCACACGGATATTTTTGCCTTACATTGCATTACAGCAACTGGCAGAAACCACTAATCTGCAGACCATTAATTTAAAATGTTTAAAACACATTGTTACTGCCGGTGAGCAGTTACACATTACCCCCGCTATACGCAAGCTATTACAAGCTAACCCGCATTGCCAATTACATAACCATTATGGCCCGAGCGAAACACATGTCGTTACGAGCTATATTCTGAATTCACCCAGTGAGTTAAACATCAGTTTTCCGCCCATTGGCCGACCGATCGCCAACACCCGGATCTACATCCTCGACCCGCATGGCCAGCCGGTTCCGGTGGGTGTCAGGGGGGAAATCCACATCGCCGGCGCCGGCGTTGCCCGGGGCTATCTGAACCGCCCGGAACTCACCGCTGCGCGCTTCCTGGCGGATCCGTTCGCAGGCCAGCCCGGTGCGCGGATGTACCGAACCGGGGATCTGGGACGCTGGCTGCCGGATGGCACGATCGAATACCTGGGCCGTAATGACTGCCAGGTCAAAATCCGGGGCTTCCGTATCGAACCCGGAGAGATCGAAGCGTGTCTGGTACAGTGCGCCGGCGTGCGCGAAGCGGTGGTGATTGCACGCGAAGACAGCCCGGGTGACAGGCGTCTGGTGGCCTATCTGGTCGCGGAAGCCGGTATCCTTCCCGAACCCGCCGGGCTGCGTCAGGCGCTGGCGCAGCAACTGGCGGACTATATGCTGCCGTCGGCGTATGTGCGGCTGGATGCGCTGCCGCTGACGCCCAACGGCAAGCTCGATCGCCACGCCTTGCCCGCGCCGGATCAGGGCGCGGTGGTCAGCCGGGGCTATGAGGCGCCGGCAGGCGAGATTGAAACGGCGCTGGCGCAAATCTGGCAGGATGTGCTGGGGGTGGCGCGCGTCGGACGGCACGATCACTTCTTCGAACTCGGCGGGCATTCGCTGCTGACTGTCACAGCTGATTGAACGGTTGCGCCGTCTGGAGATGAAACTGGATGTGCGTAGTGTCTTTAGTACGCCTACCCTCAGTGATATGGCACGGGCGATTGGCCAGCCGCAAGGGAATACGGGCGCCTTTGTGGCGCCACCGAACCTGATTCCCGATGGGTGTACGGCAATCACCCCAGAAATGCTGCCGTTAGTCGCGCTCTCCCAGGCGGAGATCGAGACTATCGTTGCGGCCATTCCGGGGGGCGCGGCCAACGTTCAGGACATTTATCCGCTCGCGCCACTGCAGGAGGGGATATTGTTTCATCACCTGCTACAGCAACAGGGTGATAACTATTTGTTGCGCAGCATCCTGGCCTTTGATTCACGCTCGCGTCTGGATGCCTTCCTCAGTGCCTTGCAGCAGGTGATCGATCGTCACGATATTCTGCGCAGCAGTCTGTGTTGGCACCACCTGCCCCAGCCGGTGCAGGTGGTATGGCGCCAGGCCAGCTTGCCTGTGGCCGAACTTCCGCTTGTGAGCGAAGAAGACGCACTGACGCAACTGCAGGCGTACTCGGATCCGCGTACACGCCGCCTTGATCTGGGCCGCGCGCCGCTGTTCTTTAGCGATATCGCCTACGACGCCAGGCAGGACGAATGGTTGCTGGCGCTGGGATTCCACCACATTGTGACTGATCATATGAGCCTGGAATTGATCGTCGCGGAGATTGGCGAGATTCAGCAGGGGAGGGGAGCGGGCTTGGCACCCTGCTTCCCCTACCGCCACTTTGTTGCACAAAGCCGCAGTGTGCCAGCGGCAGTCCATGAGGAGTACTTCCGCAGTCAGTTGCAGGAGGTTGAAGAGCCCACTGCACCCTTTGGCATTCTTGAGCCGACACAGGATAACGCGGAGATTGCCGAAGCCCGGCTGATGCTGGATAGCGACCTGGCCATGGCCATTCGTCAGCAGGCACGACAACTGGGTATCAGCCCTGGCGTGTTGTTCCATGTTGCCTGGGCGCAGGTACTGGCGCAAACCAGCGGATGTGACGATGTGGTCTTTGGTACCGTGCTACTCGGCCGTTTGCAAGGGGGGGCCAATGCTGGACAGACGCTGGGCATGTTTATCAATACGTTGCCGCTGCGTCTGACGCTGGCACAGCAAGGTGTGCTGGAGGTGGTGCATGGCGCCTACCGTCAGTTGATGGTGCTGCTTGAACATGAGCAGGCACCATTGTCGCTGGCACAACGCTGTAGCGGTGTTGCGCCGTTACTGCCACTATTTGGTAGCCTGCTTAATTACCGCCATAGTCGTGCAGCAGAGACTCTACAGGCATGGGAGGGGATGCGAATGCAGTATTTTGAGGAGCGCACCCACTATCCGTTTGCCCTGTTTGTCGACGATCTGGGCCAGGACTTTAGTCTGACGGCACAGTGTGTATCGGCTATCGACCCGGCACGGCTCAATGCGTATATGCTGACGGCGATGACAGGACTGCTGCAGGCCTTGGCATCGGATCCGCGACAGCAAATTCTGAGCATACCGATTCTGCCTGACGCCGAGCGTCGGCACTTACTGGCCGGCTTCAATGCGACGCAGGCGGCGTTCCCGCAAGAGACGCTGCTCCACCAACTGTTCGAAGGGCAGGTCGGGCAGACGCCGGACGCCACCGCGGTGGTCTTTGACGGGCAGTCGCTGAGCTATGCTGAACTGAATGCCCGCGCCAATCGCGTTGCACACAGCCTGATTAGCCTGGGCGTGCAGCCGGACGAACGGGTGGCAGTCTGTGCAGAGCGCAGCCTGGAGATGGTGGTGGGTATCCTGGCGATCCTCAAGGCCGGTGGCGCGTATGTGCCGCTGGATCCGGCATACCCTTCGGCGCGTCTGGCGTATATGCTCGCGGATGCACAGCCGGTGGCGCTTCTCACGCAAAGGGCGTTGCAGGCAAACCTGGGTTCAGGCCTGCCGACACTGCTGCTCGATGCCGACATGGGCAGCACAGACAGCGACAACCCGGTTGTTCCGGGCCTGAGTGCCAGGCACCTTGCCTATGTGATCTACACCTCCGGATCGACCGGACAGCCGAAGGGGGTGATGGTTGAGCATGCTTCGGTCGTTAATTTCTTGTCCTCAATGACAACGCAGCCCGGCTTGAGTGCTAATGACAAGTTGTTGGCATTGACGACCTTAAGCTTCGATATTGCTGGACTAGAGCTCTATTTGCCGTTGATCAGGGGGGCTCAATGTCTTCTTGTTTCGCATGAAACGAGCAAGCAGGCTGATAAGTTGTGTGGGATGATCGAGCGCCTCAGGCCTAGTGTGATACAAGCCACTCCATCCACCTGGTCCATGCTTTTGCAGCAGGACTGGATTCCAGGAGCAGGACTTAAAGTGTTGTGTGGTGGTGAAGCAATGAGCAGCACGCTCAGGCAACAGTTAATAGCGAGTGCTGCAGAAGTCTGGAACCTTTATGGACCGACTGAAACCACAATATGGTCGCTCACATCACGGGTTCTTTCTATGGAGGGAACCTTGTCAATTGGCCGTCCGATCGCCAACACCCGGATCTACATCCTCGACCCGCATGGTCAGCCGGTTCCGGTGGGTGTCAGGGGGGAAATCCACATCGCCGGCGCCGGCGTTGCCCGGGGCTATCTGAACCGCCCGGAACTCACCGCTGCGCGTTTCCTGGCGGATCCGTTCGCAGGCCAGCCCGGTGCGCGGATGTACCGAACCGGGGACCTGGGACGCTGGCTGCCGGATGGCACGATCGAATACCTGGGTCGTAATGACTGCCAGGTCAAAATCCGGGGCTTCCGTATCGAACCCGGAGAGATCGAAGCGTGTCTGGTGCAGTGCGACGGCGTGCGCGAAGCGGTGGTGATTGCACGCGAAGACAGCCCGGGTGACAGGCGTCTGGTGGCCTACCTGGTCGCGGAAGCCGGTATTCCTCCCCGAACCCGCCGGGCTGCGTCAGGCACTGGCGCAGCAGCTGGCGGACTATATGCTGCCGTCGGCCTTTGTGCGGCTGGATGCGCTGCCGCTGACGCCCAACGGCAAGCTCGATCGCAAGGCCTTACCGGCCCCGGATCAGAGCGCGGTGGTCAGCCGGGGCTATGAGGCGCCGGCAGGCGAGATTGAAACGGCGCTGGCGCAAATCTGGCAGGATGTGCTGGGTGTGGCGCGTGTTGGACGGCACGATCACTTCTTCGAGCTCGGCGGGCATTCTCTACTTGCCGTGCGCCTATTGAACCGTATGCGAGAGGAGGGCCTCGATCTTCCATTAGCCTCTTTATTCACCACCCCAATACTGTGTGATTTGGCCATGGTTATCGGTCCGCCTTCTTTTACCCAGTCAAGTTCTCCCTTTGATGCTAATCCGGTACCATTAAGACCAGAAGGCAGTTTACGGCCTTTATTCTTGGTACACGAGACCTCTGGTGATCCACTGGTTTATTCGCCGCTGGCAGCCTTACTTCCATCTGAATTACCCGTCTACGTATTACAGGCTATAGGTATTCAGAATGTAGCTACTGTACCCGAATCGATTGAGGCACTTGCAGCCTGCCATATCCAGGCCATTCGTCGAGTCCAGCCTCAAGGACCTTACCGCTTTGCTGGATGGTCAATGGGAGGTGTCGTCGCCTACGAGATAACTGTACAACTGCTTCAGAGTGGTGAGCGTGTCGAGTTCCTCGGTATGATCGATTCCTGTAACCACAAAGGACTGGATACAAACCATCTTCAATCGTGTGATGCTCAACAGGTCTCTCGTGAAATGTTCATTAAAGCGTTGGTTGAAAACTTTGATGTCAGCGTCGAGCAAGTGACAGGGTTGTGTCAGATCGCGGATCTCGATCAATTGGTGGATCGTTGTATTGAGCTTTCCTATCTCCCTGCAGATATTTCACGTGAGGATGTTTTAGTGCGTATCAATACCATTGAAACCCTGACACGCCTGTTACAGCGTTATACACCATCAGCATCACAGGTTCCTATCTACCTTTATACAGCGGAAGAGGCATTGAGTGACGATGTTTGGAGGGGTTGGCGTGATCTTGTGGATAGTCATTCTCAGCTTCGCTCTATAGGAGGAACCCATGGATCAATCATGCGCCAGCCCTTACTAAGTCAATTGGCTGATGCCATAAGAGAAGATTTGCTGCCGAAGCATGGCTATAATCCGTGCGTTATCATTCAGCGTGGCTCACCATCTCGCCTTCCACTGTTTTGTATCCCAGGTGCCGGGGCTAGTGCTTTCAGCCTGCTGGAACTGGCTTTGTCGTTGCCAGCGTCGTTGCCGGTCCATGCCCTGGAGGCGCCAGGTCTGGCTGATGCGCGGATAGCACCGTATAACAGTGTTGAAAGCTATGCGCGAGCTTATACGCAAAAGATCCGTCAGACGCAGGCTCACGGACCTTATCATCTCCTCGGCCATTCCTTTGGGGGCTGGATCGCCTTTGAAATCGCTCTTCAACTGCAAGAACATGGGGAAAGCGTTGCTAATTTGATGCTAATTGATAGCGAAGCCCCTGACCCTCAGGGGAGGCCGTCCAAGTCTGTCGACCGTGTTGAGACGCTGATGAAGTTGATTGAGATTTATAATATGACGCTCGATCAACCGCTTGGGCTTGTTCGAGAGGATTTTAAGGGCCGAGATGCAGATGCGCAGCTGCAGTTTTTGTTTGCGGTGCTGAAAGGAGCCGGGCTTTTCCCTGAAAATGCCCAAATCACACTGTTGCAAGGTATCGTCCAAGTGATGCAGGCTAATTTGAATAGCAGTTACACCCCGAGAGCGCGCTTTCATGGTCAGGTTCATCTGGTCAGTGCTATGGACAGTGACAGGAGGGAGCGACAAGGCATGGAGTCGGGCTGGAGGAAGCATGTCGAAGAACTGGGGACGCTGGTGGTACCGGGTAACCATATGACGATGCTATTGAGGCCTAATATAGAGTCGCTGGCAGGTTATTTGTGGCTGCGGCTGGACACAGCCAGTAACTCGGGGATCGTAGGGAAAAGTTATAAATAGGCTATTGCCCGATTCAGGTGACCTTAACAGGCGAGCCATAATTTTGTCCTTTTATAGTCCAGTCGCTGTCAGACTTGTGTCTTTAACTGGCTGTATTTAAAGACGCTGTCCTGCTGCTGTCCCATCAAATATGCTGGGGGGGAGTTGAACTCGCTGCCCCGGGGAACCGGCAACATGGCGATCGTATTATCCTTGCCGGACGTGACAGCTTGCAGGATTCGGTCAGTCAGACGGGACAAGAGCTCACCCGGCGTAACCTCGATATTCAGCCGACACTGACCGAACGGCCAGGTCTGCCGGTTCGTATCATCGTCAATCGGGATTTGGTGTTAAGGCCGTATCAGCCGCTGTTTTTTAATCAGGGGAGTGCGAACTGAATGGGGAATGGACAAGAAGGAACGGAGCAGGGGGGCCTGAATCCTAGGGGTGTTTATCTGGAACGGTAGCGTGCCGACACATCCCGGGCGGTATGCAATAGTCGCAAGATATGTACGTCGCCGCTGTGGCGTTTCAGCGCATAGACCAAAATAAACGGGAGCCGGGTCAGCACCAGTTTACGTCGTTCTCCCGACTTCCCTATGCTGACGCCCGCTTCCGGGGTGGTTTCCAGCAGCGCCACTGCGGCGGCGAATTTGTCATCGGTGGCATTGGCGACCTCCAGTCCCGCGTTCTGGTACAGGTAACGGTAAATGTCTTCGCGGTCAGCGATAGCTTGCCTTTCCCAACGAACGGTTGCCGTCACAGTTCCCCCCGGGCGGCTTGCGCTTTCAGCGCCGCCATACGTTGACTGGCCTCGTCATTGCTGATGAACTGGGCCTCACCGGCATCGTAACGGGCGAAGGCTTCCTGAATTTTTGCTTCCAGCCATTCATCACCGGTATGGCGCTGATACTGTCGCTCTTCCTCGGCCAGTTCTTCCGCACGCTGGCGCATCAGTTCGGTAAGACTGACCTGCTGACGCTCAGCAGCCTTCATGGCCAGACGTTTGGTTTCCTCGTCAATTCTGAAGTGTATTGTCCCCATAACCGCCTCCGATAGATTGTATGTGTTGTCACTTGTGGTGTCATTTTATCCAATCTCGTCAGTTTTTGCTGCTTTTTTGAAGGGAGAACCGCCTTTACTGGTGCCGTAAAAAGCTTGTCGAATTCTAAGGATCACAGTGGCGGTTTTGTTGTAGAGGCTAAATAGCTGCGGCTAATACCGCTACACCTACCGTTTACTGACATGTGGCATGTTGCGTAAGGGCAACACATCCGAGGCCTTATGTAGAACAGCCAGACAGAGAAAAC
>NZ_CM001976.1:1832060-1982060 GCF_000406145.1 Dickeya dadantii NCPPB 898
GGATTCGGCGCGTAAGCGTAGTTATTTTCCCCGCCCAACACCCCTATCGGGTCTGGCGAGACATAACACCCACCGGCCGGGTCGTAGTACCGGAAGCGGTTATAGCACAGCCCGCTTTCACTGTCACGGAGCTGCCCGGCGAAGGCCAGACCCGGGTCCGGACTTTCCGATTTTTCTGTCTGCCGCTGGCCCCACAGCGTGGCTTTCGGTGCCTGCCAGCGCAGGGTGCCGTCGTGTGCGAACAGCGCCTGTGGCGCGCCGTTCTGGCTGCTGGTGACAAAATCCGTTTCCCAGTCGCCGCCGGGGTGCTGGCGCTGCTGCACCACCAGCTCCCAGCCGTTGTACACCCAGTGACGGCGTTGTATCAGCTGGCCGTGGCGGTAGTGGCGGATTTCCGCTATCTGGTCGCCGTCCCACAGGTAGCGGGTCTCTTCGGCTTTCTGGTCGCAGCGTTTGCCCACCCGGCGACCGAACGGGTCGTAACGGTACAGCCAGCGTTCGCCGCTCGGGGTATCCACCACCCGTAGCTGGTTGCGGCTGTCCCAGCGGTACTGCCACACCTGCGGGCGGTAGCCCG
Organism: Dickeya dadantii NCPPB 898; assembly: GCF_000406145.1. NCBI lineage: Bacteria > Pseudomonadati > Pseudomonadota > Gammaproteobacteria > Enterobacterales > Pectobacteriaceae > Dickeya > Dickeya dadantii. Next base: position 1,832,638 of record NZ_CM001976.1, read on the forward strand.
GCTGCACCACCTGTTTACGGATAAGCCGTCCGGCCCTGTCGTACTGGTAGTGGGTGTCGTCGTGCTGAACCAGTCGGCCAGACTGCCACTCGGTGAGGCGGCCTGCCTCCTGCGGCAGGCCGCTGCGGGTGTAGTGAAAGCGGGCGGTGGTGTCCACCGGTTTGCCCGCACCACCGCTTAAGCACTGCCTGCACCCGGCCGGTGGCGTCCAGACGATAACCTTCGGCGTCGCGGTTGTGACGCACCCCGGTCAGGTTGCCGGCACCGTCGTAGCGGTATTCCCGTGTCTGTGCTGCCAGCAGGTGGCCGTCGTGCTGCGCGCCGCTCTGCTCCCGCGTCAGCCAGCCCATCACGTCGTATTCCCGCTGCTGGACAAAGCCGCTGCCGCCGCGGCGATGTGACTCGCGGCCCGCCGCGTCCTGGGTCAGGGTCAGGTCGGCACCGTCCGGCAACTGCACCTGCCGCAGTTCGCCGGTGCGGGTGTAATGGAACAGACTGGTGAGCGGCGCGAGGGTGCCGGTGGTGTCCCCGGCGTCGCCGTCCCAGGTCAGGGTGCGGGTGACGGTGCGGGCCGCGTCATCATACTGCCGGGTGAGCAGCGTGCCGTTGTGCCATTCGCGCACCACCCGGTCGCGCAGGTCGTACTCCAGCTGTACGTGGCTCACCGACGAGGTGACTTCCGTCAGCCTGCCGGCGGCGTCATAGCGGTAGTGCAGGGTGTCGTCCGGCGCGGTTTCACGCAGCAGCAGGCCGCGGGCGTCGTACAGGAAGTGGCGGGTGTCGCCTTCGCCGTTGCGCACGCTGATGCACAGGCCGTCCTCGTCGTAGCCATAGTGGGTCTCGGTGCCGGTCATGTCACGCTCGCGGATGACCCGCCCGTCGGCATCCAGCCACCACTGCCAGCGGCTGCCGTCCGGGGCGATAACCGCTATCAGCTGCTGGCTTTCCCTGTCGTACTCGTAGCGCCAGGTGCGGCCTTCGGCGTCGGTGCGGGCGGTCAGCAGGTCGAACGGGCCGAAGCTCTGACGCCACAGCGCGCCGTTGCCGTCCACGTAGCTCAGCAGGTTGTTGTGGCGGTCGTACTGGCGCCGCTCTTCCTTGTCGTCCGGACGCATCAGCTGCTCCGGCAGCGTCCAGCTGGCCCGGCGATAACCGAGCCCGAAACGCGCACCGTCCGCACGTTGCCACTGCACCACCCGGTCCTGCCCGTCGTAGCGTAACTGCTGGGTACGGCTCTCGGCGTCAGTGGCACTCAGCAGCCGTTGACGGTGGTCGTACTGCAGCCGGGCCTGCACCTCACCGGCGGCGTCGCTCACCTGGGTCAGCAGGCCGTAGCGGTTCCAGGTGAACCGCACTTCGCTGGCATCCGGGCCGGTAAGCCGTTCCGGGTTACCCTCGGCGTCATACACCCAGCCCCACTCGCGGCCCAGCGGGTCGGTGACGCCGCACAGCCGCTGCGCCTCGTCGTAGGTGTACTGCCACTGATGGCCGCTGGCGTCGGTAAAGGTGCTGACCCGCCCGGTGTCGTCGAGATAACCGAACTCGACCACCCGCCCGGCGGGCGAGATTTCCCGCAGCAGGTTGCCAACCTCGTCGTACTCGTAGCGGGTGACGTGCCCGAGCGGGGATTTTTCCCAGCTCATCAGGTACAGGTCGTTAAAGCCGAATTCGCTGCGCTGGCCGAGGCCGTCGGTCATCACCACCCGGTCGGGGAGGTAGTCGAAGCGGGCGGTCAGAAAACCGTCGGCGCAGGTGGTGTAGACGCAGCGCCCCTGTGCGTCGTATTCGTAGCGCGCCCAGGTCTGGTCGTTATCGTGCCAGCGGGTCAGCCGATGGGCCGCGTCGTACTCGTAATAGAGGTGATAGGCGTGGGTGGCGTCCGCTTCCACCAGTCGGCCCTGTTCGTCCTGGCGGTACCCGGCCAGCAACGTCTTCTGGCCGCCATCGATACGTTGTATCTGGTGCAGGAATTCGCCCCGCCACACCAGCAGCAGGGTGACGCCGTCGCTGTGGCGCAGCTGGCGCAGGTAGCCTTTCGGGTCGCGCACCAGCTCGATGCGGTTGTCGTGGCTATCGTGAATGGCCGACAGCAAGCGGTGCTCGCCCTGTACCACGCTAAAGTCGCGCCAGGTCTGCTGGTCGCGGTGCCACAGGCTGAAACCCTCGCCCCGGCGGTGCAGGGTAAATTCAGGGTAGTGCGGGCAGTACACCGCCTGTACGTCCTGATGGAAGGTAAAATCGATGTCGTAGCCCTGAGCCAGCGTGATGACCACGTGGGTGTTGAGGCCGTCGCGCGTTACCGTCGCCACCTCGCTCCAGCTGTCGTGCCAGCCGCGGCCCGGCAGCCCGACATGTACCGAGGCGGAGCGGTAGGTGCGCTCGAACACCAGCGGCAGCGTCTGGCCCAGCGCGATATCGGTACGGGATTCAATCACCTCGCCGCTGGCGATATAGACCGGGTCTTTCAGGAACGCCTTTACTGCGGCCTTGGCTCGCGTCAGCCCACTGCTGGCTTTGAAAGCCTTACTGGCACAAGATGATTTATCCGCGAGGCGACCGGCAATCCACTTTGCCCCTGCTCTGGCTCCGCGTAGTACTGCCTTGGGACCACGGATAAACAGCTTTCCCAGTCCCTTCAGCATTCCCCGGCTGGGCGGCACCAGAAACTCCACCGCAATCAGCAACGCTTTTTCCCACCAACTGAACTCGTCGGCAATCTCCAGATAGGTGCCCTGACCGGAGCCGAAAAATACCGTTGAGGCCCCTTCCTTGATAGTGGCACCACAGACGGTTTTATCGTCGATACGGGCGGCCGGGGCGTCGTTCACGAACACGGATTCGCTGCCCTGGGCAATCAGTTGCGGGCTGTTGTGCTTGGTGCAGGCGACGGTGTCCTGGGTGGCGCGGGCCACCGGCTGCTTTTCAACAAACACGTTACCCGAGCCCGACGCGACCGGCCCGAAGGCCGGTGACGCACTGTCCACCATCGCCGAGACCTTGCTGGTGACAGCGGAAATCAGGTCACCGGCAGCAAACACCGCCAGTGCCCCGACGGCCGCCACCGCCAGCCCGCCGGTGACACCGACCAGAAACACTGCCGCCGCCGCGACGGCCGCCGCCACCAGCGCCCCGGCCACGGCACCGGCCAGTGCACCGAGAAAACTCTTGTGTTTGATGGTCTTGCCCGGCGACGTTGGCGGTTTACCCTGACAGGGTTGTGGCCGGTCGGCGGGCGGGTTGGGACGGTTTCCGGCATGCATGGCCCCCACCCGGGCCACCCGGCTCAGAATATCGTTGAGCATCGTGACTCCCTTCAGGACGCGGCTTTGAACGTCTCGATGACCGCCAGTAGGGCGGTTTTTTGTTCCGCTTTCAGTTCACCGGCGGCGGTAACGGTAAAGGTCAGCAGCAGCTCGCCGCGTACCTGCATCACCACCACCTGGTGCATCGGCCCTTCCGGCGAGCGCCAGCTGTACTCCAGGCCGCGCGCGGGCTGGCCGTCCAGCGTCAGTTCCCAGGCGGCGCGCTCCTGATAGCCCTTCAGGTGGGCGGAAAACTGCGCCAGCGTCTGTTCATACACCGTCTCCGGCGACAGGCCGAATTCAATCGGCGTGCGGTTGACCACCAGATTGGCGGTATCGCCCGGCAGCACAAACACGTGCAGCGACTCGTCGCGCCAGCCCGCCGGAATACTCAGGGTGCCTTCATTCATCTGGTACATACGTGCTGCTCCCTCAGTTCAAATCGATACGGGTGCCGTTCAGCACCAACCCTTTACCGGTAATGGAAATGTTGCCGTCCTTGTCGATGGCGATGAAGCCGCCGGCGGTGGCAATCAGGATGTCGCCGCTCTGGGACTGGATGGCGATATTGTTTTTCACCTGCAGCGACTCGTTGTCGTCGACGGTGGTGTGGCGGTTTTTGGTGACGGCGACGGTCTGCTCGCCCTGAATCTCGGTGACCTGATTTTCCTTCACCGACACCGTCTGGTTGTGCTGCACCACCACCGTCTGGTCGCCGCCCACGTTCTCGGTGTGGCTGGCGTTGACCGACGTACTACGGTTGTTCAGCACCACGGTATTCATGTCCTTCTGGGCGTGGATAAACACCTCTTCCTGCCCGGCCTGGTCTTCGAAGCGCAGCTCATTGAACCCGGCCCCTTTATGGGTACTGGTGCGCAGCGAGGTGCGGGTCTTGCTGGCCGGCAGGGTATACGGAGACGGGTTGGTGGCGTGAAAGGTGCGACCGGTGACGATGGGCTGGTCCGGGTCGCCCTCCAGAAAGCTCACCACCACTTCATGGCCGATGCGCGGAATGGCGATTAACCCGTACTGGCCGCCGGCCCAGCCCTGACTGACCCGCACCCAGCAGGAGCTCTGGTCGTCGCTGGCGCCGTAGCGGTCCCACGGGAACTGCAGCTTCACCCGTCCGAACTGGTCGCAGTAAATCTCTTCGCCCGCCGGGCCGACCACGGTGGCAATCTGCGGGCCGTCCACCATCGGCTTGTACGGCATGGCCGCCCGCCAGGTGGTGGTGGCTTTCACCACCTCGAAACTGTTGCTGATGGTGGTCGGCTCGCCACCGCTTTCCTCTTCCAGCGCCTGCGGCTGCTGCCCGCTGTGGGTCACCGCCACCACCTGCCAGGCCAGGTTGAATGCCGGGTTCGGGTGCTCGGTGAGGGTAAAGGTGCCACCCGGCCTCAGTTCGGCGGCGTTGGATTCGCCGCTGCCGGTCATCGCCCCGGCACGCAGCGCATCCAGCCGGTAACCGGTAAACGCCTTGCCGCTCGGGTCCTGCTTGAAGCGGCCGGGGTAATCAAAGTGCTGGTAGGATTCACGCTGATGGTCCAGCTCGCTGCTCATCCTGTTGTGCAGCAGCCCGTAGGCCGGGGTTTTGAAGCTGTAATCCTTCAGCGCCACCTCGGCGGTACTGACCGCTTCGGCATAACGGAAACGCCGCACATAAGCGCCTTCGCTCAGCCCTTGTGTAGCGAGATTGAAGAACAGTTCCGGGCCTTTGGTCAGTGCACCGGCGTCATCGGCGAATACCACCCGGTGCTTGCCCGCTTCGAACTCGTGAAAGTAGAACAGCCCTTCTTCCGCCGCCAGCCGGTTGATAAACGCCAGGTCGCTTTCGCGGTACTGCACGCAGTATTCGCGCACCGCGTGCTCATGGCGCAGGGCAAAGGCAAAGTCGGTAATCCCGGCTTCTTCCAGCAGGGTGCCGATAATCGCGTCCGGTTTTTGGGTCTGGAAAATACGGGCGTTGGTGCGCAAGCCCAGTCGCCACAGCGCCGGGCGCACCTCGGCCTGATAGCGGGTGCGGCGAAAGCCGGTGTCGCCCTGGGCAAAGCGGCTGACGATGCCGCTGACCCGGCGCTGCAGCTCGCCTTCGTACCACACCAGCAGCTCGCACGGCTGGTCCAGCACCGCGCCGAAATCGATGCCGGGCTGGCTGCTGGCAAGACTCAGCGACAGCGCAAACGGCTGGTTCAGCGCCTCGCTCAGTTCAAAATCCACCACCGCGAACGTCGTTTCCGGCAACGCGCCGACCTTCACGGTAAACTGCAATCCGGTACTGTTGGCCACCTGACTTCCTCCTTATTCCCTGTCTGCGTCCGCACTCAGCGATGACCGCCGCCATCGCTCAGGGCAGGCTGAAAACGACAACACCCGGACCGGAGTCCGGGTTAACAGGCGATTACGCTTCGATCGGCGCGCGCCAGTCGTCGGAGCCGGAGGTCCCGGCAACGGTGTGCTCCCAGTCCACCTTGCGGTAGGCCAGCGACACTTCGATCAGCTGGGTGTAATCCTGCTTGGACGGGTCCTGGCAGTGCGGCATCTGGTTGTTGATGTCGACGATGGTGGCGTCGGTCAGGGTGGTGGTGAAGAAATGCTCCTGCTTGCCTTCGACGGAGGTGCGGTACCACTTCAGGGTCACGGTCGGCAGCATTTCGCCGGAGGCCAGCGCGTTATACAGCAGCGGCACGGCCTTGTTCAGGGCGACGGTGAATTTGAACGGTTTGTGCACGCGCTGACCGGACGGCTGGCCGGACTGCGGGTCGGTCGGCACGGTCACGACGTGGTTGAATTCCTGCACCAGCATCTCGTCTTCGTGGCCCTGCACGTAGATGTTGCCGACGGAGTCGGAGGTGAAGGCACCGGCGGTGATATTGCCCTGAGTTTTACCTTCGATGCTGATATAGCATGGAGTTGGCATAGTCTTGCTCCTTGTTGTTGAACGATAAGTGTAACTTCAGTGTTCCTGGAGCAATTCCCGTGCCAATTAATATCTTATTGTTTTTAAATACAATTCACTTAAGTAAAATTTTCCCTAAGTCAAATTTGAGCAAAAAGTTGCGCAGACTTCCCGAAAAAACGGCATCCATTGCTCAAACAGGGATTTATGCTGGAAAGTGAGCAAGAAGTTGCGCAGATTTTGCATTTGTTCTGTTGGTGGTTGTTTTGTGAGCGGATGTTATCCATTTTTATGTGATATTTATCACATAATGTGCTCTGTGCGATCGCTGGATCCTGGTGGAAGAGTGTGCGTCGGGGCGAGGCAGACTGGATGAAAAGGGCTGTGCGTTTCACTCATGACATCATCATCTGGGGAGGTAACGCCCTGAGCTGTCATTTCAGTTTGGTCAGTGATGGATACATTCTTTTTTAATATGGTAAAACAGGGCAGGGAAGTCATCGAAATGCGACTTATTGGGCTGGCGTGATACTTTTTCGTGAAATTGTCAGACTTGGTTTTTTATGCAGTGTAGCGAAAAGGATATTCTGAAATGGTTTTCTGAAAGTATTCTGAAATGCAAAGGGCTGCATACGCAACCCCTTGATAAATTTGGCTCCTCTGACTGGACTCGAACCAGTGACATACGGATTAACAGTCCGCCGTTCTACCGACTGAACTACAGAGGAATCGTTGGAACGGGGCGCATCTTATCCGCGGTGCCCTTACGCTGTCAACGGGCAAAACCGACATTCTGTGCTGACTGCTTGGCTTCTGTACAATCCGCAGGATTCGGCGTCATTCTGGTGACAAATCAACCTGCGGCGGGTTCGCTTGCCAGTGCTGCAAACGTTCCAGCGGGCTTTGACGGTAAAATCCGCAAAAGTGCTGGTATACCGCCGGGAAGCGTTCCGCCAGCAGGTCTGGTGCGCTGAAAAAATACTCGGACAGCACGGCGAAGCACTCTGCCGGATCGGTTGCGGCGTAAGGGTCCATACTGGCGGCGTCTTCGCCTACCAGCTCTATTTCTTCGCGCAGTTCCTCCATCGCGGCATGCAGCACCTGCTCCCAGCGTGCTACGTCACGCAATGGCATGGCGGGAACCCCGGACGGCCGCTCGTTGCCGCGCATATCCAGCTTGTGCGCGACTTCGTGGATAATCAGATTGAATCCGGAAAGATCAAACGAGTCCTGAATCTCCAGCCAGTTCAGCACGAGCGGCCCCTGATCCCAGCTCTGACCCGACTGTACGCTGGGGCCGCTATGCACCAGACCGAACTCGTCCATCCATTCGCCATCGACCATAAAGGGTTCGGGGTGAATCAGTACGTCATGAAAGCCGTCAAGCCATTCAATACCCAGTTCCAGCACCGGGAGCGCAAACAATAGCGCGATGCGTTGCGCCATTAGCTCCGTCAGCGCCAGCCCCTGTAGCGGCACCAGACGTTTCTGGCGCAGAAACTGCCTGGACAGCATGACGATATGCCGGCGTTCAGTTTCTGCCAGCGGCGTTAACAGCGGGATCGACAGCGCCTGCTGCCAGTCCGAAAAAGCGTCGGGGGTAGGGGATTTCCATTGCCACTTCATCATGGTGTTGCTCGCTAAGTCATCACTTGAATTCAAAGGCGTCGGTTTGTTCTTGTTAACATGCCATAAAACAGGGCATTATAGGCACCACTTTTACGGAGAGATGCCGGAGCGGCTGAACGGACCGGTCTCGAAAACCGGAGTAGGGGCAACTCTACCGGGGGTTCAAATCCCCCTCTCTCCACCACTATTCAATAACTTACGGAAGATAATTTCCGTGACCGTTATCTATATTGGTATATTGTTGGTATATCGTGTTGGTATATCAACTGACTACTATTGAATAACTATTCATCATTATTGATTAGCGGCAGATCTAACGTTGGCGAAACGCTGACCTTTCTATCGTACGTTATGACCTGCGCTTCGGTCTTGTGTCCGCTGAAAAGTTGCTTATCGCGACTGCTGCCCTCGTAGTCAGAAATGCCCTTGGCTTTAATATCGTGAAAATGGCATGTTAAGGGACGCCCCAGCTTCTCACTTGCCGCTGACCTCGCTTTCCGAAACAAATCATTCAGACCAGATTTGCTGTATTTTCCACCCTTTGAGTTAGCAATAATGTATCTGCTGCCGCCAAGCTCCTTTGCTTTGTTTAAAGCCGCACGCAACCGGTCTGTATAAGCCTTGATTTGTTTTTTTCCGGTTTTCCCTTGCTGTATAAATAATCCTAAATCCATTTCCTGAGCCCATTCGAGATCACGCACATCACCGCTTCTTGCGGCACACAGATACGCTATCTCCATTGCGCATTGTAGTGCCAGCGTCGCTTCGTTATAGATAGCCATATAAACATCGTCATCGATATAGAGATCCCTGGGCTTGACCGAGAATTTTGATATTCCTGCACACGGATTCGTTTTCACATAACCCCGCTCATAACCCCAGCGATAAACCCGGCTCATACTGCTCTTTTCCTGATTTGCTTGCGTGCGTGATTTTTTCCCCCTGATATCAAGATAACGCCTGACGTGCTCCGGCTTGATAGAATCAGCCTTAGCGTTACCAAACGCGTGCAGCAGTTTTTTTTGATGCTGTAGGTAGTCAGACTGAGTGCGCGGCGACAAATCTTTGTAATACTCACTATTAAGAAAAAATACCCACAGTTTTCCAAACGTCATTACGTCACGTTTAGAGCTAATAATCTTTTCGTATTTTTCCCAAACCTGCGCTATGGATAAATCACGAATTTTCCCTAACGTGATCGTCTCTTTTGTTTTTGCAGGTTTGAATATGTAGCTGTATTTGTTTTTCCTGACTCGCGGAGGTAGTTTGTTATCCTCAGGATTAAGTCTCTTTCGTCCCATTAAATCTAAATTCCATCAAAGTTTATTCCGGCATCATCATCTTCCAGCTCAGGCGCTGGCGTTCCGTTTAATACGGCGTTAACATGCGCCCATGTTGTGCGAGGATGACCGTCTTTATTTGGTATAAAGGATATTCCGTTCCTGGTTAGAATTTTTATCTGGCCTGATGCGTACTTATAACCCGTCAGCTCCATTAAATCGTCTTCGCTTAAAATGTCGTTTTCTTTTCCCATTATTTTTCCCCAGCGACTTTATTATTTCGTCAGCATCGGCGCAGGCCTTGTCTATATCCTGCTGAGTCAGAGTTTTATTTCTGGCGCTGCGGGTCAGTCGGCCTATTTTTAAATCAAAATCAGATAATAGGCGGGCGCCAGGTTGCCATTTTTTATACATAGTGACCTCCATTAAGAGGTCACTATCTTATTTATGATTGCGGGTTATTTCTGATTATCGATAATCAGTTTTTCGCCCGGCGGATTGTTACTGACTCGAACATCTGAGGGTAGGTCGTAAAACACATCAGCGCGCCGATGCGTCACTATCCTGCCAACCCTGCCGTCTGGCAGGGTGATGTATGTCGGTTTGTGCGGGTGGTGAGTCCGTTTCATCATTGGTTTTGCCTCGGTGCGGGATGGTCAGCGGACCTGCAGCGACGGCTGCCCGATCTCAATGTGAGCGCCGGGGACGTCAACGCCAGCATCGATTGCCTCCTTGATGGCCTTTTTGTCCGGAGCAACCAGCGTTTGGACTGTAACGAGTTCATCCGGCAAAAGGCTCTCATTGTCGATGATGACGCTGGCAACTCCTTTGCGCGCCGTGAACGTGTTGCGCGGCGTCTTGAGCGATGACAGACCGGCAGCCAGCAGGCAATCCAGTGCGTATTTTTTCAGCTGCTTTTCCCGGTTTTCAAAAGAGCACTTACGCTCAGCCAGGCGTCTGGCTTCATCGTCACACGTCTTTGCCTGCCCCTGCAGGTTGCGGGTATGGATCATGATGGCATCCAATTTATCACCGAGCTCCATTTCCATGCCGAGCATTGTGTCGGCGATCATTTCCGGGGTCAGTTCATCCGACTCTTCCAGCAACCGCTGGAGTTTTGCCATATCGCTGGCAATTGCGATAGCGGTAGTGCTCATGCTTTCTCTCCTTCTTTGGCTTTCAGTTCCGCGATGCGGGTGTCTTTCAGTTCGCTCAGGCGGCGCAGGCGGCCAGACAGGTATTTAGCGTGGTCGCTGTCGCCTTTTGCTTCGGCGTTCTTGCGGTGGACCTCAACCTCACGCGCCAGCACGCCGTAAACCTTGGCCGCCTCGTTTTCGCTGACGGCCGCTTTAATGGTTTCTGCGGCGCGCCCCAGTTTTTCGTCCAGCTCTTCGCGCAGGCGGGTGACATCAACCGCTTTTTCACTGGCTCGCTTAATGCCGAACTCGACTTCGTTTTCTGCTACATATTCAGGGTTATCATGCATACCCAGCCACACGTCAGCACTGAAACCGAGCAGGGAAAGTGCCTTTTTGATGGCGTCAGTAAGGCTTTTCTTTATAACTTCCGAGTCGGTTTTAATCCCCTTCTGCGTTTTGTACATGTACGGAGTGGCACCGTACGCCTCGATCTCTGAGTGACCGCCGTCATCGTTGATGTACCAGAATGCGATTTTCATCGAGTGATTCAATTCGGTGATAAGCGAACCATCCGCGTCACGCAGCAGCTTTGTGCCGATGAATTTTTTGTTGTCGTCATAAATTGCTTCACTTAGTGGCGCGCCAGGTAACATCTTTTCTTCCAAAATGCGGTGACCCCATCCGCTGCCCGCCGGACCAAAAATCTCCGTAGCCCGCATGAACATGTATTCGCTATTGATGCTGGTGCCTTCAAAGCCAGCGCCCGTCAGCGGTTTGGTGTAACGAGGGTCTGTGCGCTGCACACGTTTCCAGATGCTGAGATTTTCTTGCTCGACAACAGGCTTTTCTGCGATAGCTGATTCCACGGCCGCGGCGCGGGCCTGAAAATCATCCGCAGGTGCAGGCACCCCACCTTCATCATTACCCGCGTAAATGCCATACCCAATTTCATCGAGCTCCTGGCGGGCCTGCTGCGCGACGCTGACCGCCGGCTCCGGCTGGCTCGCTTCCGTTTTTTCTCCCTGATTTGAGGCGCCAGATTCGGGGCCGATCAATCCGTCGATAGAGAAACGTCCACAGCCGAGATTTTGGATGTCGGGCTGCCGTGTGGCGGTAGCCGCGCCGGCATGCTGCGTACCATCGTCTTCGCGCCATGCGGCTAAATACTCGTCAGCCAAACGCTGGCGCGCGTTCGCATCGTTGAGCAGTTCGGGGCGTTTTTTCGCTTCGCGCAGCAGCCCCAGCAACACATCGCCGGGGATGGACAGGGCGCCATCTTGCAGTCGGATCGCCATCGACCAGCGCTGAAACATCTGGTCATCAGATTTAGCCAGCTCCTTCGCTCGAGCCACATCAGACGCGGACACGCCGTCGAACGTGTCGGCATCAGTCACGAGGCACGACGCTATTCCGATGTCCAACCGATCCATGTTCGTCCACACGCGCTCAACTGCTGGCGCGTCTGCCGGCGGCGCGCTCTGGGTATGGCGATCAGATGTTCCGTATATCCAGTTATTGACGAACGCGCTGGCCTGCGCAGCATCAATCGGCGGGCTAAATTTTTTCTCGATCTCGGCAACCAGCTCGGTTACGCGAGCAGGGTACATTGCGGCCACGGCTGGGTACTGCGACAGCACTCTAACGATAGTGTGCGTGTCGTCATCGCCTGATTCATCGTCAGCAAAAAAATCGAGGACGAGAGAGTAGTCGTGGTCATCCAAATCTGTTTTGCCCAGTAGCACCAGCGCTGCGATTTTCTCCTGCAACGACAACTCAGCGGGGCGCTGAGGGGCCGGGTCTGGCTTGCGCGTCCACACGCCATCTACCAGCTCGTTTTCTTCCATGAAATCAGTGCTGAACTTACCGATTCCCGGACGCGGTGAGCCGACGCGATCCTCGGTAATGGTCGGATTAAAAAAATTGTCACTGGAGCCGGGGAATAGCTCTTCAATCAGCATGGTTGCCGCCATAGCGGCCAACTTCTGAGTCTTTGCTTCAACAAGCGTAGCCATTGCTTTGGCTCCGCTTTTTATCGCCGATTTTTTCGGCTCGAATGATGCGACATACATGGTCATTGGTTTTGCCTCGGTTTAAGCGGTGGTAATTCCGCTGAGGGAGAGATGGTCAATGCATTGCAGGGTTTTAATTTGGTCTTCAATTTCCGACGCCTGCAGGTGAGCAGATTCGATAATGCTGGACTGCTGGCGGCGTAACTGCTCGACGTATTTGTTTTTGAGATCGTCTGCTGACAACTGAGGAGCGGGAATTGTAATTTCACGAACTTCTATGAGCGTAAACCCGTTCCATTGTGACATGTCACAGGTGGCAACAAACGGAGCGGGATTAAAACGATTGTGATGGATGTACAGCTTGACGTTGATATCTGGCGCTTTCATAGCGATCCCTTTATACTTGAGCCTCCAGTGACGGCCCTTGGTTGTCATTGGTTTTGCCTCGGCGCGGGGTGGTTCCCGCGCTGTTCCCGAAAGGTTTGGTCGCCGATCGGGGTGAAGAAGCCCGCGCAAGCGGGCTTTTTTGCTTCACAACACAACACACTCTGGCCTTTTAAAACCGAATAGACCCGATTTATCAGAGCGCGCTGTGGTGTGAAAAAGGGCGGATAGGGAAGGTAATAACCCACACCGCCAAGGTCTTACACGCAGCTTACTGGCAAGGATCACGGTCCTAACGTGATTTGGTTGTGACGCCCGGAGTCGAACCGGGCGGCGGGTAGGGTTTCCCGCCGATCACCTGATCGTCAATTTGGTTGTGGTGCCGGGTGCCTCCCGGTTTTGATCCCCGCTCAAGAATCAAAGGCTGAGTGTTGTTAAACGAGGTTTTGCTTTGAACGCGCCCCGGCGCATAGCCGGATTCACCACAACGGTAAGGGTATTGGGATTCGGTAACTACCTATAATTACTGATGTGCTGGCCGCTCAAGCGCGGGACACATAACAAACCAATACCCTTACCTGTTGTGTGCTCCGTAACGTGGAGCAGACGGTCTGTTTTTAAGCCTCACGGGGCATTCTTTACGCGGGCGGACGACTCAACCGCGTTCACTGCCGTGACAGGGGGCTTGTGTGGTGTTACGCGCCCATTGCTCAATTACTACCACCACCGCAACGAATCTAATCTGTGCCGGTTACGCTATCCGGCGTCGCTTTACCGACCCAATCAGGCCAGAATTTACGACCGAACCTCTGGTGTTAGCGCAGTCTTTCCCGCTGTCAGAACTCATTACCCAAACTACTGCGGTCATTGGTTTTGCCTCGGTGCGAATCATCTACCTATTCGTGCGCCGGTAGCGGCTACTTCGTGGGCGTCCTGCCTGTTCGCTGTCGTTGGAATAACCTTAACTAAAGGTAAGTGAAAAGGCAAGCAAAAATACTTTCAAAAAGTTAAGTTGGCGAGCGGAAGTTATTATGCTAATGATTTTTAATTATTTTTTGTTTGATTTTTTTCTAGCCATTAACAGCTCTTCGAAGAGTGCGTTAAATCCATCCACTTTCTGCTCAAGGTCTGCCAGATGACGCTCTTTTTCCGACTCGGGTAGAGAGTCAAACAAATCCAACAGTTTACGCTGTCTGTCATCCAGCTCTGTCGGTAATTCTTCCGGTGCCGCCGGGGTGCTGGATTCATCGCCATACAGAAGCCACGTGGGTGAACATCGGAGCGCCCTGCTCAGCGAGAAGAGGTTTTGGCCCTTAGGCTGAGAATCGCCATTTTCCCACTTGAATATCGTCACATGGGAAACCTTCACAGCATCGGCCAGGCGCTGCTGTGACATGTCCATTTCAGTTCGTCGCGCTCTAATGCGCTCATTCAGTGTTTCTGTCTTCATGCGCTTAATATAAATTATGTTGACTTAGCTTTTATTAAGTTTTAAATTCCAAACTAAAGTTACAGGTACGGAGGTGTTCGTGTTTAAAAATGACGCAATAAAATTTTTCGGCAGTAAAACAAAGCTGGCCATTGCTGCCGGTGTGTCGCAGGCGTCCGTGTCTCGCTGGGGTGACGTAATACCTGAGCGACGGGCGGCGCGGCTCGACCGCGTTACCAACGGTGCGCTGCGTTATGACCCTGATCTCTACCAGCGTCATAACGATACCCAGGGTTAACCCAAAAATCTGATTATCAAAAATCAATGCGAATGCGTAGGAGACGCGGAATGGATATCAGGGATTTAAAAAACGAGGTTGAGGATTGGGCCGCAGAAGCGGGGCAGGAGCGAGTAGCGATAGAGATATCGCGGGCGCTGGCGGAGCTGGGAGGTCATCCGGGCATCAAGTTGCACGATATCGAGTGCGGCGACGTCTGGCGAGCTATCAACAACAACCGGCAGCAGATTTTTAGGTGGTTGCGTAGCGACACGCGAGCAGCTGACAGAAAAATTCAGGCGCTGGCGCCAGCCATCAAGCGGGCATTGCCAGCTGAACGCCGGGCGCGGCTCGAATCGAGCGCAATGTACCTGGTGTCGATCGCTATCCGTGAGTTTTTCGAGGCCGTGATTGCAATCCTGTTAGGCGACTGTGACATGTCACAGCGTTTGGCAACAGCAAACGCAGCAATAGCAGCTGTGGCGCCAGTGCTACAACAACGGCTGACCACCGTTTAAACCGAGGCAAAACCAATGACAACTATCACGTATTGCAATGGTTTCCGTCTGAACGGCGACCCGGCACACATCGCAGATATCGTGCCAATTTTTGAAGCGCGTCGCGAGGCTGCGCGCTCGGCGTGGGAGCAGTACGAACAGCGCAAGGCTGAGCTGTGCAGCGAAAACCTGACGCCCGATCAGTATCAAGACGCATGCCGGGCAATCGCTGAGGCGCTGGGGGTGTGACGTGAGTATGCAATTAATGGCAAAGGCCATGAGCTGCAAAGTAGGTAACCCGCTGCGAAAGCTGGTCCTGATTAAACTGGCAGATAACGCGAATGACAAAGGCGAGTGCTGGCCGTCATACCAGCACGTGGCCGATCAGTGCGAATGCAGCAAAAGCGCGGTGAAATCCCACATCACCGCATTGATAGATATGGGTTTTCTCTCTAAAGAAAACCGAATCGGCGAAAACAGCGGGAAGGGGAATAAATCGAACGTTTACTATCTCACGCTCGATAACCCTGTGGTGCCAGAAAGCACAGCCCCTGTGCCGTCAAAAAGCATAGGTATGTCACCATGTGACCCACCTGTGGTGCCAGAAAGCACAGCCCCTGTGCCGTCAAAAAGCACCAGAACCTATCACTCTTCTGAACCAGTCAATGAACCAGTCATTGAACCTAAAACACATGGTGCGCGAGACGGAAATTATTCAGAACAGTTTGAGTTGTGCTGGAAGGCTTATCCAAAACGTGAGGGATCAAACCCAAAAAACCACGCATTCAAGCACTTTCAGGCCCGCGTCAAAGAAGGCGTAAGCCCTGATGACCTGCTGGCGGGCACTCGGCGTTACGCCGCGTTCTGCGCAGCAAAAGGGCAGGTTGGCACGCCGTATGTCATGCAAGCGCAGCGGTTTTACGGCACAAGCCGGGAGTTTGAAAACAGTTGGGAAGTATCGACCACTCCAGCACCAGCGCCGCGCCAGCAGAAACCAGCGGACACAACGCAAGACATGCTGGCCCGCCAGTATCAGGGCGGCGGAGTTAACTGGAAATTCAGAGGTGAATCGCGATGACAACGACTACCGACGTTTCTGAAATCCTGGCTGCAGATTGTGGGGTGGGGCGCCGGTTTATTCGGTCAACCCTGCAGAATTTCACGCCCGTCAGTGAGCAGGCGGATGGCAACCTGGCTGTATGCCGACAGTTTGTCAGCGAGTGGGGTCAGATTTACGAAAACGGCTCCAGCCTGGTCATGAATGGCCGCCCCGGTACCGGGAAGACGCATCTAGCTGTCGCAATTATGCGCGCACTGATTGAGCAGCACGGCATAGACACGTACATGACGACGGCCCAGCGCATCATTCGCGCAATGCGCGACTCGTGGCGACAGGGCAGCAACCGGACTGAATACGAAGTGCTGAGTTTTTATTGCGAAAAAGACCTGCTCGTCATTGACGAAGTCGGCATGCAACACGGTACGGACTCAGAGCGCCTGCTGGTATCCGAAGTAATTAATACTCGCTACGAACGCATGTTACCCAACATCCTGATCAGCAACTACACACGCGATGAAATGGACGGCTTCCTTGGTTACCGGGCGATGGACCGGGTGATGGAGAGCTCAGCTGTGCTGGTGTTTGACTGGGAAAGCTACAGGACGGGGCAACATGGCTGACATGGCTGATTTTTTACCGCCGCATGATCTCAATGCTGAACAGGCCGTACTGGGCGGACTGATGCTCAACGATGACGAAGAGCGACGCGCCGCGGTAATGGCGATGCTCAAGCCGGAGTCGTTTTATTCACGGGCCCATGAGCGGATTTATCGCGGACTGCAGGCGCTGGCAAAAACAGACCGGCCAACTGACGCGGTCACGCTGTCAGCTGAGCTGACGGCCAGCGGTGATATTGAGCTGGTGGGTGGATTCGGCTATCTCGTCGAAATATGCCGAGTGCCGGCCGCAGCAAACACCGCAGCATACGCGCGCATCGTTCGTGATAACGCAATAGCGCGATACACGCAGCGCCAGTTGATCGCGTGTACTGAAATTATCATGGCCAGCGGCGGTAAGCCGATTGACGAAAAACTGGCGTCAATCCAGCAGATCATGGGGCAGATGTTTGAGCACGCATTCAACGGAAAGCGCGGCGGCCTACGCCCGTTCGCTGATGTGCTCGCTGAGTGGATAGACGAAGTTGATCGCAGATTCACCGACCCAAACGCTGGCGGGTTGACATTAGGATTTTCAGGGCTGGACGAAATCATGGCGCCGAAATACGTCTCGCGCGGAGCGTTGGTTGTTATCGGGGCGCGCCCCAAAATGGGTAAAACTGCATTCTATAACCGGGTAGTCGGGCACTTTGCCCTGAATCATCAATTACCCACGCTGGCATTCTCGCTGGAAATGTCTGCAAAAAAAATTGTCGAGCGAATGGTTAGCCAGGAGGCGCGAGTTAAATCGGAGATTTTTTACGCCGGCACGAATGATGAGATGGAGATGGCTCGTGCAATGGCAAAAGCGGAGGAGCTAGCGGAAACAAACCTTATGATCGATGACACCCCAGCTGTATCCCTGGCTCACATCACTAACGAATGCCGACGGGTGAAGCGCCGGCGTGGCGCCATAGGGCTGATTGCCGTCGATTACCTGACCCTGATGAAAGGGGAGCAAGCGGAGCGGCGCGATATCAGCTACGGCGAAATCACGAAGGGGTTGAAGTCGCTGGCGAAAGAATTGGACTGCGTTGTACTACTGCTGACCCAGCTTAACCGAGCGCTTGAGCAGCGAGTAGACAAGCGGCCACTGCCGTCAGACAGTCGCGATACTGGGCAAATCGAGCAGGACTGTGATGTATGGGTCGGGCTGTATCGCGACGCAGTTTATAACGAAAACGCCGACCCCCAGCTGACAGAATTGATATTACGGATGAACCGCGAAGGTCCGTCAGGAACGGCATACACGCTACTGCGAGACAGCTATTTCGTGGACACAACACCGGAGGATATAGCGCAGAAAAAATCGCAATCAGCAGCACCGCAGCACGAGCGGCGGTACAGAAAAAAAGAACCGATTCAACCGTTTTAAATTTAAACCGCGCCTGACCAGCGCCAAACAAAAAAAGAGGCAAAACCATGACTACTCAAACTGATGTTGTATTCGCAAAACACGCCGGCATGATAGATGACGGCTGCGACCATACCGTCGTCTTTCTCTGGGAAATGAATCAGCGGGCCCGCGCCGTCAGCCGATCGGTATACATTCCACGTCCACAACCGATCCCCGTCGTCAAGCCGCGCGAGCTGGCCGCAAGGAAGCCGGCGCGCCGCCAGGCCGAATCAACGCAGTACCGCTACGCCAATACGCTGCCGCTGGAGTCCCTAATTGCCGTCATGACTGGTCGCTGGCTCAGCAGCCAATCAATTATGAGCATCATCAAAAACGAATATCCGCAGCACACTATCAGCCCTCGTGCGCTGGCCGTCCGCATCAGCTCAATGATGAAGAGCCCCAGCGTCGACATCGAGAGTCGGGATATCAGCGTAACCGAGTATCGGCTGAATAGCGTCGACCCGGCATATCTCGAACGTTCAAAACGTGGCAGTGGAAAATGACGCGGCAGTCCGACTACCTACCCAGCGGACTGCCGCACAATCGCGGGCTCTGGCCTCAAGAATACAGAGAAATGGAGTGGCTGGACCTGCGGGCCAACCAGCTTATTCACGCTCTGATTGACGGCAAGACCGACCGCCATCTGGTCGAAGCGGAGATAAGCCGCACGGCGGAACAGCATCAGGAACACTTTAAACGCCGCCTAAATTACTGGCGGGAATATCTCAAGAAATAAGGCAAAACCAAATGACAGAACTGACGAAAGAGGCGCTGACCGACGCCATTAGATCCGCAGCAGTCAAGGCGGCATCAACCGATGAACGCCGGGTACTGAATTACGCTGCGGGTGAAATTGAGCGGCAGGGTAATGAAATTGAACGCTTGAAATCCGATATGCGGGAACTTACTGAGGCGATGAATCGCGCCCGGCGTACAGCGAAAGAACTGGGTGAAGAAAATCACTCATTACGCAATCCGGCATCGACAGAAAAAATCACCGCTCAGCTGGAAGGGCTGAAATACACGCGCGCCGAACCCAATGGCTGGACATGTAAAACGCTCGCTCATGGGCGCGTTACCGACGATGTGGCCGAGTCGTGGAACGGCGCAATCGATGCGACAATTCTGACTATCGCAGATTGGGATGCGCTGCGTCATGCGCAGCAAGAGCCGATCATAACGGATAGCGAGCTTGCCAGCGGCCCACGCGGTCAGATTTTCATCAGAAAGCCAACACCATCACCAGAGGTGCCGGAAGAAACTGGTTCATCCTTGCAGTTGCGCAATCTCATCCGTCAGCGCCATGCGGCGTGGTCACAGGCTACGTTCGGTGATGTTGGTCCTGTTGGCCCGCTAAGACATCTCAGCAAAGAAGCACTGGAAGCAGCGGCGGAGCCTGAAGACCTCAGCGAGTGGGCTGATATGCAGTTCCTGCTCTGGGATGCCCAGCGCCGTGCCGGTATCTGCGATGGTGAAATCACAGCAGCGATGGAAGAAAAGCTGAAGGTGAATATGGCGCGTCAGTGGCCCGAGCCAAAAGATGGCGAGCCGCGTCTGCACATTAAGGAGGCTGGCGCTGACCATTCCGAGCACCCGATCGAATTGGTCGAAATACCAGTGGAGCGTGACGAAAGCGGCTACTGGTCGCACCCTGCGTGGAGTGCGCTTTTCGGCGAACGTGAGGGTATGCCGCGAGACGAACTGAACGCACTGCTGGCGTCAAAAAACCTCGAATGCACATATATCGAACTGGAATGCAATTACTCGACCGAAAGCGAAGGGGTGGCCTACCGCTATTTTGAGAATGGCGACACGAATATCAGCGACTGGAACCCAGCACCGCCGGAAGGTGATGGATGGTTCATCGTGTCTATTCACGAAACGGACGATGGCCCTGTTTGTTGGTGGGTTCGGCCAATTCCCCAGATTGAAGGGGATAAGGCATGAGTATTTGGCCCACCGAGGTTTTGCAGTGCGCATCATCAGTGATCCCCGCACACCCAATGAACAATGAGCGCCGCGAGGCGCTCCTATCTCACATGAATGCAATGTTTTTGCGTCGCGAAAACCCCGCCGACATTCAGCGCACGGCCCACATGCTGGCGCGCCGTCAGCAGATAGAGGGTGCTCGCCCGGATGCAGATAACGGGCTGGTCGTCGTTGGGTTTGCTGGCGGTGGCGGTAGTTGTGAGGGCATTAAGCAGGCGCTGGGATTCGAGCCGCACATAGCGATGAATCACAACCCGGTCGCAATGGCTATGCACGCGATGAATCACCCGCGTACGCTGCATTATCCTGAAGATATTTTCAGCGTTGACCCGATTGTTTCCACCGGCGGCCTGCCTGTGCTTTTGGGGTGGTTTTCCCCGGATTGCCGCCACTTCTCAAAAGCAAAGGGCGGCACGCCTGTCAAAAAAGAGATTCGGGGATTGGCCTGGGTAGTTCTGCGCTGGGCGCTGGCCGTGCGCCCGCGCGTGCTGATGATGGAGAATGTGGAGGAATTCCGGGGCTGGGGGCCACTGGTCGCTGACAGAAAGGGGCATTTATACCCAGACCCAGCGCGCGCCGGCGAGACATTTCAAGGATTCATCGGGATGCTCAGCACCGGCGTCCCTCGCGACCACCCGGCGATTGATGAGGCGTGTGAATTTCTGAAAATCCCGCGTGACGGCGATGAGGTGAAGAGACTGATCGCCGGGTTGGGGTACAACGTAGCTCACAAAGAGCTACGCGCATCTGATCACGACACGCCGACAATCAGAAAACGCCTTTTTGTTGTCGCTCGCCGCGACGGTAAGCCGGTTCAGTGGCCGGAGCCGACGCACGGCGACCCGGTGACAGCGTCAGTGATTAATGGGTTGCTCAAACCGTGGCGCACCGCGGCGGAATGCATAGACTGGAGCATTCCAACGAGAAGCATTTTTGGCCGAAAGAAAGACCTGGCTGACAATACATTGCGGCGCATTGTCCGCGGGCTGCAGCGATTTGTTATCGACAACCCTACCCCGTATATCGTGCGGATTGGGCAAACGGGGTTCGGCGGAAACGGCATGCAATATTCCTGCGATCAGCCGTTAACAACGATCACAAGCAAGGCCGAGCATTGCCTGATTGAGCCGTTTGTCGTCAAAGCAAATCACACCAGCACAAAAACAAAATACGACTGTTTTAGGGGCCGATCGATGCGCCGGCCACTGCAGACAATCACGAAAACACATGGGTTTTCCGTGGGCGCGCCGGTGGTTGTCCGCCAGTTCGGTAACAGCAACGCCCAGCGCCCAGATCACCCCGTCGGTACAATCATGCCGGGTGGTGGCGGTAAAACGCAGGTGGCATCTGCTGTTCTTGTGGGTGCTGGCGGCCCGGCATACTCTGGCAAGCCGCGAGATATCAACTCTCCGGCAATCACGCTGACCACCGAATCACATACCGCGCTGGTTTCGGCAAACCTGATCAAGCACTACGGCGGCAATTATTCGGGCGCCGGAGTTGAGGTGGATGAGCCGCTACACACGATCACCACCACCGATCACCACGCCCTAATGACTTCACACCTGGTGAAACTGAGGGGGACATGCCGTGACGGGCAGGCCATCGATGAGCCAATGCCGACAGTAACGGCCGGCGGAAACCACGTTGGTGAGGTGCGCGCCTTTCTGACCAAATACTATGGAAACGAGAGGGACGGGGTCGCCGTTGATGATCCGATGCACACCATCCCGACACGGGACCGGTTTGGTTTGACGTCGGTTCAATGTGAGCCCGAGCCATTAACTGATGATCAGCGATACGGTGCATGGTGGTGCGCCAGGCTGTTCGATAAATTCAGCGATACCAATGACGACTCAGATTTGTTTCCAGCACCACGTCAGCAGTATCTGTCTGTCGGAGAATGCGTCATTGTCGACATCTGCATGCGCATGCTGGAACCCCGCGAGTTGTACACCGCTAACGGGTTTCCGCCGGACTACATCATCGACAGAGACGCAGATGGTAACGTCATATCGAAAGCGGACCAGGTAGCACACTGCGGCAATGTCGTATGCCCGCCCGTCGCCAGGGCACTGGTGTATGCAAATTTGCCGGAATACTGCATTGGGGAGATGGCAGCATGAATGATACACGTGAGCGGGCTGCGACCCGCTGCCGGTTGCCAACTGCTGCCTACAAGGCGATCTGGCGTGCTGGGTTACACTAGGATGGCACGACATCAAGCTAACCGTGTAAATCCACAGGTAAAGAGAAAAAGGAGCTTAAACGCTCCTTTTTTATTGCAAAAACTCATTATCAACAGAATTAATAAAAAACATAAATGTTTTTATGCAATTTTGTATAATAACATAAGTAATTATACGGATATGATAGAAGTTGTTAAGTTTGGTTCAAGTATTCCAAGTGGTACTGTTTTTATATACAGTATAAATAATGTGGGTCGTGAGTGGGGGTTTAGTGTCTGACATCGAGTCTGTAGCTGAGGGGCTCCCAGACGGCAGAGCGCTAATAACGATAGAACAGGGAAAGATAGTTAGCGTTAGAATAGTTGATGATAATGAACATGTGGCGAGCCTTGCGGCGCTACTCGACATTGCAAAACTTGCTGGATGTGTAATTGTAAACTCTGGGAACAAGCCGTATAATTAATGTGCCGGATTGAACACCCGGCAACCCAAATTACTGCGCTATCGAGAGGATAAGATGGCGCAGTTATCATTAGTAAAATCTCCGGGCGGGATACTGGTTCCGTCCACACCTGACACCCGCGACTATCTGAACCGGCTCTCTGTCGGCGCAGTAATTTGTTGCGAGTTTAAAAAGGCCCGCAACCCCGCATTTCACCGAAAATATTTCTCCCTACTGGGTCTTGGTTTTGATTACTGGGAACCGGTAGGCGGGGCCATATCTCAATCCGAGCGCGATTTCGTTCGTGGATTCGTGCGTTATCTCGCCAGCTACGCTGGCGCAGAAGATGCAATAAGCGCTGTCGCTGACGAGTATATCGAAACCACGGGCCGCCAGCGCGCCGCCAATATCTCCGCCACAAAATCATTTGACGCATTCCGCCGCTGGGTAACAGTCGAGGCCGGACATTACGACGCCTACATCATGCCAGACGGCAGCATTCAGAAAGAGGCGCGCTCAGTCTCATTTGCAAAAATGGATGACCTGGAATTTAACGATCTGTACCGGGCCACGCTAGACGTGCTCTGGAATTTCATCCTGCGCCGATCATTCCCCACCCTGCAGTCAGCAGAAAACGCGGCCGCGCAGCTGCTGGAGTATGCAGCATGAAAACCATCTATCGCAGTAAAAAGTGGCTGGCCGCCGTCGGTAGCATTCAGCAGTGCGTTCTGTGCGGTGCTTGGGGAACCCAAGTCGCACATAGAAATGAAGGTAAGGGCATGGGCATTAAGGCCGACGATTGCGCAACTGCCGCCATCTGCACGGGATGCCACACCGAGATAGACAACGGGAAAAACCTGACGCGTGAAGAGCGACGACAGCAAATGGATCGCGCCATCGTCTTGACTATTATTCAGATCGCCCGCCAGGGTCTGGTGGTGCCGAAGTGAAAACCTACAACATTACGCCGATAGGCAAGCCGCGCATGACCCAGCGCGACAAATGGCAAAAGCGGCCACCAGTACTTCGGTACCGGGCGTTTTGCGACGAGGTCAGGCTGAACAAAATCACACTGCCGGACGGCGGCTGGCACGTCACGTTCGTCATACCGATGCCAGCAAGCTGGAGCAAAAAGAAGCGTGCGGAGTTCAACGGCAAACCCCACCAGCAGAAACCCGACAAAGACAACCTGGAGAAAGCCCTGCTGGATGCGATTTTTGATGACGATAGCCGCATCTGGGATGGCCGGGTTTCAAAAATATGGGGTGAAATAGGGCAGATCATTATATGCGAGGACGCATGAATCATACCAACCACATCACCGATATCTTGCGCCTCCGCTGGTGCCGCCTGCGCATATACCGCTACGCCGGCTCGGTCGTCATTGATTACCGGATTCTGCGCAATTATCAAAAAACACTGGTGAGGGCTGGCGCGTGAATAATCAATTTTTGCAGTACGTTCGTGAAGAAATCATGCTGGCTACCGCTGATTTTAGTGGCAGGACAAAAGGCCAACTGGTGGCGCTGGCAGAACAGTTGCAGTACACGAACGACAGATACCCACGTAAACGCCAGTTCGTCATCGATCCGGAAACCGAAAAGAAAGTCATGCTGAAAAACCCACCGATACCCGGCAAGCAGTCACGCGCAAAAGGGAGCTCTATCCCGCTGGTAATCCCAGTCGAGTATGCAACAGCGTCGTGGCGCCGCGCTATCGGTGTGATTGATGAGCATCAGGGTGCATGGTTGCGCTGGAACTATGCAGGCGATACCGATTTTCAACTCCAGGCCATTATTGTCAGATTTGGCTGGGTGGAATTCAGCGAAGGCATTAAAGGGCGACGCATTGCGAAGAAAACGCGTGAGCGGTTGCGGGCACTGATCTGGCTGGCGGCGCAGGACGTAAAATTTCAGTTGGCAGGGCGCAATGACGACGTTTATCAGCACGCCGATTTAGCGGCTCTGGCGGGCGTAAGCAAGTCAACATGGTCAGAAACGTATCAGCCGCACTGGCTATCTATGACCCGGATTTTTACTGAAATTGATCGCGCTGCGTTGATATCGGTTTCAAAAACACGATCACAGCAAAAATCGACAAATTGCAAATCATGTATTGCAAAACCGAACTAAATAGGCCATATTTAAGTTCACTTTGATATTCTGCCAAAACTTTAAGTGGCGGCAATGAGCAGAGAAGAAGCCCGCCTTGCGCGGGTTTTTGCGTTTCTGGGGGATCTGAATTATGTGACAGCAAAACGGATAGACCTCGGCCGCTGCGAGAAGTGGCAAGAATTCACAGCCTCGGCATTCGCCGGGGCTTTTTTATTTCTACAGCACCGTTCCCCGCGCGGGAGGTAGAGGCTATGAGAATGCCATACAAACAGGATTTGCTGGCTGCACTGCTGGCTGCAAAAGAGCAAGGCGCGGGCGCGGTTTTGGCGTTCGTCATGGCCTATCTCAGGGGGCGTTATAACGGCGGTAAATTTCTCCGCACGCTCATTGATGCACTTATGTGCGCAATGATCGCCTGGTTCATCCGCGACCTTTTGGATTTTGTTGGGCTGAGCACGAATCTGGCATACATCGCGAGCGTGTTTATCGGCTATATCGGCACCGATTCAATTGGCGCCCTCATCAAAAAGATCATCAACAAACGCGCGGGGGTTGAGGATGCAAATCAGCAATAACGGCATTGCGTTGATTAAGAAATCCGAGGGGTGCCGGCTGTCCGCATATCAGGACTCCGTTGGCGTGTGGACCATTGCATATGGCTGGACTCAGCCCGTTGACGGTAAACCGGTCCGCGCCGGCATGCAGATTGACCAGGCTACCGCAGAACGGTTATTGCGCTGCGGCGTTGTTCAGTACGAACAGGCTGTAAATCAACTGGCGAAAGTCAGGCTGACGCAGAACCAGTTTGATGCGCTGGTTAGCTTTGCATACAACCTCGGCATTCGTTCCCTGTCTACATCGACGTTGCTGAAAAAACTGAATGCCGGCGATACTGCTGGTGCGGCTGACGAACTCCTGAAATGGAACAAAGCCGGAAGCCAAATCCTGCCGGGATTGGTGGCGCGCCGCGCCGCCGAACGCGAGATGTTTTTGTCATGAACTGGTCGAAATCAGTTATCGCCGATGTGCTGCTTTTGATGCTGGCCGGCGTGGCGGCGATGGCGGCGTACTATCACGGCCAATACAGACTGCAATCTGAGCGCGCCGACAAGCTGCAATCTGAGGTCAACGCTCAGCAGTCCGTTATTTCTCAGCAGTCGCTCCAGTTTCAAAAGTTCAACCAAATCGCAGGCCATGCCAGCCGGCAGGCCATGGCAATCACGGCAAAATCAGAGGAGCGGCAAATTGTCTACCGCACGATTATCAAAACCGATGCGCCTGGGCGCCAGTGTGTTCCTGATGATGTTGCTGGCCGGCTGCTCGACTACGCGCACAGTCTACGTACCGCAGCAGTGCCAGCTGCTCCCGGAGACGCTAACACAGCCGGTGTTACCACCGCTGCCGCCGGCTGCCGACTGACATACGCTCAGGCCGTTTATTGGCTTGACCCGCTACTGGCCGCAATTGAGCGTGCAAATGGGCAACTGGCGGCGATTCGTGATGTGGAGCATGCAAGAAAAGGTATTAGCGATGGGTCGAAAGCAGCCGACGGCGCCGCCGTACAAGCCAGGTGATGTGGTGAGAAGGCCATCTCCACCACCGATGCCACCACCGCCACTTTGTTGATTTTATAAAATTCTGCAAATGGTGCTAACAAAGCGCCATTGACAGAGTTTTATATAGGTTTTCGCGATCGGGTATTTCGTATATTCCCGGCGGTGCATTTAACGAGGTAGCGGAAAATTCTGTTATGAGTGACTCAGCAACAAAAAGACCGCGCGCACCGCAGTCATTCATCACACCAGCAGACCCGTATCCGTACACGCGTTTAACCCCGGCAAACGATATTCACGACTGGATAAGCGACAACATCATCAGCGATGCCGGTTATTTGCATAACCCCGATCACGTGCATCTGGCGGAAGCTGACATTGCGTTTTTGTGGGCATCGAACGCATTCGAGAAAAAGGGGCGCGCCGTTCTCGGCCAGTGTGAAGAGGTGATGATGCGCGCCGGTGGTTGGCAGAAAGCCAGAATGGAACAGCAGATGCATGAATGGTTCGGGCGCATACCGAAGTTCATCATCACGCTGGCGGCCGACTACTGCTCGCAATGCAGTGACCTCGAGTTCTGCGCTCTGGTAGAGCATGAGCTTTACCACATCGCCCAGGCCACCGATGATTTCGGCGCGCCGAAGTTCAACAAAGAGACGGGGCAGCCAGTGCTTACACTGCGTGGCCACGACGTCGAAGAATTCACAGGTGTCGTGCGTCGATACGGCGCCAGCAAAGAAGTACAGGAGCTCGTTGATGCGGCCAATGCGCCAGCAGAGGTGGCTCACATCGATATAGCCAGGTCATGCGGAACATGCATGCTAAAGCTGGCCTAACAATATGACTGATTATGACAGGCAGGTAATCTATGGCGACACTGAAAGGTGGGGTCAAAGCCTTCATCGTTCAGTCCCTTGCCTGCTTCGATACCCCATCCCAGGTGGTTGAGCTGGTCAAAAAAGAATTTGGCCTGAGCATCACTCGTCAACAGGTCGAATCCCACGACCCGACGAAAGCAAACGGCAGGGGGCTGGCGCAGAAATGGGTGGACATGTTCAATGTCACCCGCGAACGCTTCCAGAATGAAATCTCCGATATTCCGATCGCCAACAAGGCGTACCGCCTTCGAGTGCTCGACCGTATGGCAACGCGTGCGGAGGGCATGAAGAACCTCGCGCTTACTGCAGAGATTATCGAGCAGGCGGCGAAGGAATGCGGCGATGCCTACACCAATAAGCACAAGTATGAACATTCCGGCCCGAATGGTGGTGCCATCCAGACGATCACCATGAGCAAAGAGGAATACAAATCCGCACGGCAGGAGATGATGGAGGATGACGACTGCTGAGCAAAGGGCATTTGCCCGTAAGGTTGAATGCGAAGAGGACGGGCTCTATTACGCTCGCTACTTCTTCAAGCAGCGCACCGGCGGAAAGATGATTGTCGCGCCTCACCACAAGGTGATACAGCAAACACTGGACCGCGTCATTGATGGTGAGATTCAGCGTCTGATCATCAACGTCCCGCCGGGGTACACGAAAACAGAGCTGGCTACCATCAACATGATGGGTCGCGGACTGGCGCTGAACTGCCGGGCCCGCTTCATGCACCTGTCCTATTCGCACAACCTGGCGCTGCTGAACTCCTCAACCGCGCGCGGCATGATTAAGTCGCAGGCATACCAGTCCATGTGGCCGATGGCGCTGCGCGATGACGCTGACAGCAAGGCGATGTGGTGGACAGAGCACGGTGGCGGCGTTTATGCGTCGTCAGCTGCCGGGCAGGTTACCGGCTTTCGTGCCGGGCACATGGAACCTGGCTGGCAAGGTGCGCTGATTATCGATGACCCGGTTAAGCCGGACGACGCTTACTCTGAGATCGTCCGCGACGGGGTCAACAACCGCTTTAACGAGACAATCAAATCACGATTGGCGATCGAGACGACGCCGATGATTGTCATCATGCAGCGGATCCACTACCACGACCTGAGCGGCTATCTGCTGCGTGGCGGGAGTGGTGAGAAATGGCATCACCTGAATCTGCCGGTGATTATCGATAGCAGCCGCAGTTACGAAGAAACTTACCCGGAAAACACCCACGCTATCCCGATTGACCACGGCTTGGCTGATGGCTGGCTATGGCCGTTTAAGCATAACGAATCGCACCGCGTATCGCTGTTCTCTCACCGGCGCACCGCCGAAGCTCAGTATATGCAGAACCCTAAACGCTTCAATGCGGAGGGAGCACTGTGGAATGAGGAGATGATCAGCGCCGCACATGCGATGCGGATCACACTGGAGTTGTCCCGTACGGTAGTGGCAATCGACCCGCAGGCCACCAACAGCGAAGAGAGTGACGAATCAGGGATTGCCGTCGCCAGTGTTTATGGTTCCGGCGATGAAAGACAGTACAGCCTAGATGCGGATTACAGCGGAAAGTATTCGCCTAACGGCTGGGCTACCAAAGCCATTGAGGCCTACGAGCAGCACGAAGCTGATGCGATCGTCATCGAAACCAACCAGGGCGGCGATATGGCGGAAGATACGCTGCGCAATGCCGGGTTCGGCGGCCGCATCATCCGCGTGCACGCCAGTAAGGGTAAATACGCACGTGCAGAGCCCATTTCCGCGCTTTACGCACAGGGGCGCGTCGCTCACCGCGGCAGTCTCTACGAGGTCGAAAATCAGTTCATGGAATACGTGCCATCCACTGCGAAAAAATCACCTGACCGCCTTGATGCTGCGGTTTATGCATTAACCGAACTATCAGAACCACAATCCATTGGCATGTTGGTGCGATCGCGCTGACGGAGGACATCGTGACCGAAAGCGAAATGAAACAACAGCGCGCCAGTAACTCCAGTGTTGAGAGGGAGCGGAATAAAAACCTCTCAATGCTGTTTAACGGCACCAGTAATACCAAACGCCAGCGGCTCTATCAGGAATTCGGCTACCCGCTGCACCTCACGTTTGATGACTTCTACCGGGCGTACCGGCGTAATGCGGTGGCTGGTGCCGCTGTGACGCGCATGCTAGACGGGTGCTGGGAAGACTACCCTGATGTCTACGAAGGCGACCAGACAAAGGACGCATCGAAGCAAACGGCGTGGGATAAGCGCGTCAACAAGCTACTGAAGCGCTGCTGGGAGCAGATTAAAGGCGCAGACCGTCGTAACTTGGTTGGGCGTTACTCTGCGATCCTGCTTCAGATTAAGGACAGCCAGCCATGGTCCGAGAAAGTAGATAAGGAAGTCGTTGGACGACTTCAGGAAAAGGCACTCGTTAAATTAATCCCGGCATGGGAAGCGCAAATTGACCCTGTGACCTGGGACGATAATCCGGACAGTGAAACGTTCGGTGAAGTGACGATGTACTCGTTCACCGAATTGCCGGTTGACGGAAACTTTGACGCCCGCCCGGGGCGAATCATCAACGTCCACCATGATCGCGTAATCATCCTGGCCGAGGGCTCTGATGATGGCGTGATGACGTCGGGCAAATCGCTGCTTGAGGCTGGATTCAACAAGCTGCTGGACATCGAGAAAGTGAGCGGTGGTGCGTCTGAGGGATTCCTGAAGAACGCCAGTCGCCAGCTTAACTACTCGTTCAGTGAGAAGACTAACTTCTCCGCACTGGCGAAAGCGCTAGGCGTGGCGGAAGGGCAGCTTGCTGAAGCACTTGATCAGCAGGTCCGTCGCCTTAACGACAGCACCGACAGCGCCAGTTTTATGCAGGCTGGTACTGCCGAGGTGTTGAGTGTGGCAGCAGCTGACCCAGAGCCGACCTGGCGTACAGCGCTGAGCGAGTTCTGCGCGACCGTTCCTATCCCTGTGAAAGAGCTCGTTGGGATGCAGACGGGTGAGCGCGCCAGCACTGAGGACGCCAAAGGTTGGGGGCGCACCAGGATGAGCCGCCGGAAAGGCTTCCTGACCGACGTAATCACCGATGTAGTTTCGCGATTCTGGACGCTTGGCATCATTCCACTGGCTCAGAATGAAGAAATCACTGTAGGTTGGTCTGATCTGCTGGCGCCGAGCCAGGCAGAGAAGATTGCCAACATGGACAAACTCGCGGACGTGGCCGTTAAGTCGACAAACGCGTTTGGACGCTCGGCTATCGAAGAGAACGAAATCCGCGCTGCTGGCGAACTGCAGCCACTGCCTGAGCTTGATGATGAGGTTCCGCCTGATGGCAACAAACCAAAACCTGATCCTCTGGCCGACCCTCAGTCAGAAGCCGAAAAGTCCGGTGATACCACGGTCGAAAGTTGACCCCACAATGTCGCGCAAGTCCGTCAGCAAGATGGAACGCGACATTGAGGATCGGTATTACGCGATAAAGTTGGCGCTGAAATCCCTGCTTGACCAGCGCCTGATCGGGCGAGAGCGAGAGGTAAACAGCCATAACTGGCACTTCCTCTGCCACGACAATGGCGCGGACATGCGGCTCTACCATGTCAACGCCGGCAAGTTCATCTACGACATGTCGGCGCAGGAACTGGCTGACCTGCTGGAGGCAGTGCAGGCCATTCTCGATGACCATCTGCTGGAGGGTGGCGAGCAAAACCTGTGGGCGATGGATTACGTCGTCGCAGAAGCTCAGCGCGGCACGCTGGAGGCATTCAACAACCTCTCGCAGCAGTCGCAGGTGTACGCCAGCCAGACGACGCTACAGCAGCTCTTAAGCAGTCCCGGTCACCTTAATCAGGTGGCGGCAGCCAGGCTAACAGCGTTCAGTGACTGGAAGGTCATCAGCGATACAGCCCGCGGAGACCTTACCAACATCATCACTGACGCGGTAGCGCGCGGCGTGAATCCTCGCGAGACGGCCAGCGTAATCAGTAAGCGCCTCGATGTGTCGATGTCGAAGGCGAAGACCATCGCTCAGACTGAGCAGGTCGGCGCGCTGCGTGAAGCTCAATGGAATGAGACGGACTGGGCTTCCGAGAGGCTCGGGCTGAATACTGGTCTTCTCCATCTTTCTGCGCTGAAGCCTACCACCAGGACAACGCACGCATTCTGGCATGGAAAGGTCAGAACCGTGCAAGAGGTGCGCGACTGGTATGCAGTAGATGGTAATAAATACCACTGCTATTGCGGCCAGATCCCGGTGCTGCTCAACGACGACGGCAGCATCTTCAACGAAGGGCTGGCTGATAAGCTGACAGCCGAACGTAAACAATGGGCTAAAGCAGCCTGAAAATCAGAGGACGCAACGTGAAGCTATCCAGCATCCACGTTAAATCCCTCGCCATCAACGCCTCCAACATCTCAACGACCACCATCAACGGCCAGGAGCACTACGTCATTCGTGGTGCGGTCCCGATCGTCGATGATATCGTCATGAATGGTGGCCTGTACCCGGCGGAGGAGATTAACAACAGCTACCAGACGATGGAGCGCAAGTTAATGCCGATCGGCCACCCGATGGTGAACGGCAAATACGTGAGCGCCAACGACCCGCAGGCGGTCAACGATTACTACGCCGGGGCATGGGCTCAGAACGTCAGCAAGGCCAATGACAAGGTCGTGATGGACGTTTACGTCAATAAGGCCGTGGCAGATACCAAGCCTGACGGTAAGCGCCTTATTCAGCGCCTGGACGACATGATTTCCGGCAATAACGCCGACCCGATTCATGTTTCTACAGGTCTGCTGCTGAACAAAGAGCAAAAGGCCGGGGAGTCGAAGCAGAAGAAATACTCCTGGGTTGCTCACAACATGCAGTTCGACCACATCGCAATCCTGCTCGATGAGCCTGGTGCCGGGACGCCTGATGAAGGTGTCGGCATGTTCGTCAACGCTGACGGGCAGCAGGCCGATGTTGAAACGACGAGCCTCATCGATGCCGCCAACAGCATGAAAGACGGCTGGTGGAACAAAACCAAGTTTTATTTGAGCAACGCCTCGAATTACTCATTCGATGAAATCTGCGCGGCGCTGCGAAACAAGATGAGCGAGGGTAAGCCTGAAACATATTACTTCTGGCCGGAAGCCGTCTGGCCTGATCGCTTCATTTACGAGGAAAACGGCAAATACCTCCAGCAAAAGTACCTCATTGACGACGATGGCAAGGCTGAACTCGTCGGTGATCCAGTAGAAGTCGTGCGCAAACCAACTGAGTACGAAGTCAAAACCAACGGAGAAACAAACCCGATGAAAGAGAAGATGATCGCCGCGCTCAATGCCGCAGGCGTTAAAACCGAGGGGCTGACCGACGATCAGGTCTGGGATGCCTACAACCAGCAGATGCAGAAGAAAAATGGCGGCGGCGACCCGGACCAGGCTCAGATTAACTCTGATGTGATCACTGCGGCTGTTAATGCGGCGCTAACCCCGCTGAATGAAAAGCTGGGCAAGCTGGAAACCCAACTGCAGGCGAACGCTGAGAGCGACCTGAAAACCAAACGTGACGCTGTTAAGGCGAAATTCTCGTTCATGACCGAAGCAGCGATCAACTCCCTTTCAGGCGAAGCGCTGAACGACATGTACTCACAGTGCCAGACCAGCACTCCGCTGAACCCATCATTCCAGCTGGTCAATTCTGAAAACGACCAGTGGAAAGACTACGACCTTAACGCAGGTATGGAAGAGGGGACTAAATAATGGCTAACGTCATCTATCGCGGCCCGGTCGAGCGCGAGCCGGAAACCATCAACCTGCCGGTTGCTTCGGCGCTTAACCCAGGCGTGGCAGTGAAGGTTGCATCAGGAAAGCTCGCAGCAGCCGCTGATACTACCGGCCGCTGGCTCATCCTTGGCAACCGTCGTTTCATCGGCCAGGCAATCACCACCGCATACGCGGCCAATGAAACCGGCGTGGCGTACCGTGTAGAAGGCGAGCAGGAATACAACGTCCGTCTGGCGGCCGCAGCCTACACCGTAGGCCAGGAGTTGACCATCGGCGCGGGTGGCGTGTTCAAAGCAGCCGCTACCGGCAATCAGGTCGTCGCAACGTTCGACGAAAAAGCAGGGCGCACTCTGGCGGCGGAAGGTTTTGCCGACGTGGTGATCCTCTCCACTCAGTACGCCAAGGCATAAGGAAAACACGAATGTTAAAGTTCACCAAACAACAGCAGGCGCTGATTCTTAACGCCCGCCGCCGCTGGGACATGATGCAGCGCAATATGGCTGCACAGCACGGATTTGCGGTTAACGATGCAAGCGGCCAGTTCATCGCCTTCGACGAACTGGTTGGTAACGCATCCGTACTGCCGAAAGACGTATGGGGCGAATGGGACCGCTCGGCGATTACCGTTCAGCGCGATGTGCTGGCGGTGTTTAACGACCTGGCGGCCAGCGTATCGCGCCCGATGGCACTCGGTAAGATTGTCCATTACTTCATGACGTTGTCCGATTCTGGCGACGTCAATATCAGCCTGGATGGTCGCAGCAAAGCGAAAACCGATCAGCCTGTCATGGATTATGAAGGTACGCCACTGCCAATCATCGATAGCGAGCTTTCGTTTGGCTGGCGCCAGATGCTGGCGGCGCAGACTGAGGGCTACTCTCTGGACAGCGATGCCATTTCTAACCATCAGCGCAAAGTTGCCGAAAAGCTGGAAGACATGGTGCTGAACGGTGATCCAAACATCAGCGTCGGTGGCGCCACCATCTACGGTCTGCGTACTGCGCCAAACCGTGGCACCGGCACGCACGGCCTGACCCTTAACGGCGCGACGGGCGCTCAGTGGGTTGCAGCTATTTCCAACCTGATCAACTTGCTGCATGCCGAAAACTTCTATGCGCCGGTGACCATCTACCTGAACTACAAAGACTGGTTCTACGCATCCGTTAACGATTACGCGGCGAACTATCCGAAAACCATTCTGGCTCGCATCATGGAAATTCCTGGTGTTGCGTCGCTGGTTCCGGCCTCCAAGGTTCCGACCGATGAGTTGCTGGGCGTTGTTAAGCGCCCTGACGTCGTGCAGATCCTCAACGGCATGCCGGTAACCATGCGCCCCAAAGCGCGACTGAGCCCGGAAGACGATTATGTCTTCTCTGTACTGGCTGCTGCGGCGCCGCAGTTCAAGCGCGACGCAAACGGCCAGGCGGGTTATGTCCAACTGACCAAGGCATGATTCACGGGGCTGCGGCCCCATCTTTTTTACGGAGGCCGTATGGCTGGTAAAGAACAAAAATGGCTGCTCACCCATGACAGTCACGAACTGAAAAAGGGCGAAGTCTATAAAGGTGAAACGCTGCCGCTGTGGCTGGTTGGTAAAGCCATACCTGTCAGCGATCAGGTGCTGGAGGTGGCAACTCCTGATTCCGAAGCGGTAGCCAAGCTGCAGACGGAGCTGGATGAAGCAAACGGAAAAGTTACCACGCTGACCGATGCCAATACAAAGCTGCAGACGGAGCTGGATGAAGCGCAGAAACAGCTTACTGAACTGCAGAAAAAGGCGAAATAACCATGGCGGCCCAGATAACTGCTGACGAAGCGTCTGCGTTGCTCGCTGAGCTGGGCTACAGCATCCCGTCTGTGGTGCTGGGCTTGTTACTGGATCAGGTCAATGCGATCGACGAATGCCTTGATGCCGCCGGACAGGACGACAATACGCAGAAGCTGATCAAGCTGTATGCCGCTGCGCTGCTTGCTGCCTCGTCGGGTGCCCGGCGAATTAAATCGCGTGGGGCACCGTCCGGTTCGTCCCAGTCATTCGACTATGGGGAGGACGGTATCACCTGGTTGCGTGATTCGCTGATCCGCCTCGATACCAGCGGCTGCACCGGGGCGTTGCCAATTAGTGCCGGCAATAGCGTGGGTTTGTTTATGGTTGTCGGGGGCTGCTGATGCTTGAAGCAAAACAAATCGCCGAGTTGCTTAACCAGTTATTTGCGACCGACCCTTCGGCGGCGGCTGCCCTGGTCAATCATCGCGTGGTATGTAACGACGAATTCCTCGGTAGTGACATTCCTTCGTCTGCTCGCAGTCTCGTGATGGTGTCATCACTATGGGTGTCGTCGGGTTTGTTAATGCAATGGCGAAGCCCGGCACTGGCTATGCCGCTGCAATTTACGGCGATGACAACCAATTGACTGGCTTCACTGTCGTAGGGGCTGATTGATGACGTGGGTATCAGTAAGCGTCCGGCTGCCGCGTTCGTTCACCCGCGTATGGGTGATGACCGACACCGGGCGGCAGACTACCGGCTACGTCAAATCGGACGGCGCGTGGTTTATTAACTGCCCGCGCATTCGGGCCGCCGGCGCTATCGTATTGCAGTGGAGGGAATAGGTATGTCGTCAGCAGCAAACTGGAGCTACACGGCGAAGGCGACCGTGTGGCGCAAGCTTGCAGGGAATGATGAGTACGGCGACCCAATGGGCTACGCCGCGCCGGAAGTCATCATGTGCGATTACCAGGGCGGGCTCAGCAAGAAGTTAGCCAGTCTGGGCGCTGAAATCGTCGTCAAAAATACGGTGTGGACGGAATATGCGCTGGCCGATGCTGGTGATTATTTGCTGATCGGCGAATCAACAGAGGCTGACCCGGTTTCCGCCGGCGCCGACGAGGTGCGGCAGGTTATACGATACGCCGACACGTTCGAGCGACTGGCAGACGATTTCGCCATTTTGACGGGGGCATAATCATGGGGGCAAAAGTCCGGGGTATAGCCCAATCAAAACGCGGACTGGAGCGGATTATCAACGATATTCAGGGGCGTAAAGCCGTGCGCGCCATTCAATCGGCAATGCTGATTGGCGCGGCACAGGCGGCACTGTACACCCCGATCGACACGTCTACGCTGCTGAACAGCCAATACCGGGAGCTAAACGTCCGCGGGACCCGGCTGACCGGGCGCGTGGGCTACTCGGCCAACTATGCCGTGTACGTTCATGACCCGGATGTGCCGCAGGCATTCCGACGAACTACGGCGGAAAAAGAGTTCCTGACTAAGGGTTTTGCCGATACGTGGGAACAGATCACCGAAGCAATGCGTAAGGAGTTGGCGTTATGACACCGCTTATATATGAGCGCGTGCGCAATATGTTCGGTGATGCCGGACTAGCTGACGGCTTTACCGTCCAGTTGCTGATGTACGACGACCCAGGCGATCTATCAAAAGCAGTGATGGTGTTCCGGCCGAACGGCGGTACCGCTATCCGTAACGACCTGGGGGCTGAACATTATGTGCTGGTGGATATCATCGGGGCCAAAGACAAGCGCCGCGATGCCGCCAGCGCGGTGCAGCGCATCATCGACTATGTACAGGCCAACCCGATGGGCGATGAGTGTGTGGGCTTTATCCAGAACATGGGCGGCATCCCGCCGCCGGTACTCACAGAGGACGGGCGGATAGTGTTTCGTCTGCAATTCGCCTGCAATTATGGGGAATAAACCACCCCAGAATTATCGCCACCCGCGGGTGGCTTTTTTATTTCCCAAATCACGGAGAACGCAATGAGCGATTGCACTAACTCTAATGAGCGCCTATTCGGCGGCGCGGTCGTGCTGGAAGTTGCCGATGGGTGCCCGGACGCGAAACCGGCAGAGGCCGACTGGAAGGCGCTGGCGGCCGGCACCAGCAAGGGTTTTGACTTTAACCCCAACACGGTGACATCTGACGCTGACGATGGGGCCGGTTTTGTTGAAACCATCATCACCAACAGCGATTTCACCATCAGTTTTGAAGGCGAGGTGCGCAAGAAAGACCGGCTTGATCAGTACGGAATCGGTAAATATATCAAGTACTTTTCGACTGAGCTTGCGGCCAAGCGCCAGCCCGGTATCTGGGTTCGGATGGACTATGGCCCGGTAGAGTTCGTCGGCTATATGAACATCACCGCACTGAGCTCTGACGGTGGGACCAATGATATCGTGACTTTCTCAACCGAATTCAAAGTCGGTGACGCGAGCACGATCGAGGTTAACGAAACTGACACCGTGGCTGTAACCGGCGTCACAATCTCGCCGACTACCAGCACCGGGGCCGCCGGCGGAACGAGCACGTTTACGGTTACCGTAGCTCCAACTGGCGCGACAAACAAAACGTTTACCGTGGCCTCAACTGACCCAACCAAAGCCACAGCGACGGCGTCAGGAACGACGGTTACAGTTAGCCGTGTTGCCGCCGGGTCGGCGCAAATTGTTATCTCCACCGCCGACGGAAATTTTGTAGCAACCCATACGGTCACCGTCAGTTAACGGGCATTACAAAGGCCACCAGCTGGTGGCCTTGATAATGCGTGTTTACCCAGGGGGAACCATGACTCCACTGAAAGCGATCGGCGAGTGCGTGATTTCGACACGTCAGCGCGATTATCTGCTCCGACCGTCATTCGCAGCTATGACGCGAATTGGTGAGCCGGCTGAGGTGGTCCGGGCTTTTTATGACCTGCATAATGACGAGGCGCGCCAGCTCATTGAACGCGCCATTGATGCCTACGGCACAGCACCAGCATGGCTGATAACTCACGTGTCCAGACCGATATTCAGCAGGCAGGCGGTGCTGGCGGCGATAACGGTGCTGGCGGCGTGCTGCGATACTGATTGCTCAGCCCTGACCGGGGAGCTGGTGCCCAGGAAGACCGGTAAAGACGGCGTTATATGGCGCCCTGGCTCAATGCCGGCTCCCGATCTGGTGCTGGTGGCGCAGTCGCTGATTACCCACGGCATTATTGGTAAGGCCAAGGTGCGGCGTTTGCAGCGTCACGAGTCTGCCGAGCGTACAACCGAATTCCACGCTGTCGAGTACATCAATGCGGCGCGCTCGCATTTCGGCATGAGTCGACAGGAGGCCGAGAACCTGACGATGACCGAATTCATCATGCTGCTGGCCGCCAAATATCCAGACCAGAAGGGGTTCACGAGGGAGGAATACGACGCGGTAGCCGATGACTACTTGCGGCGAAAGGCGGCGAGACTGACGAAAGAAAACACCCACTGAACTCCGTCAACTGATTTGAAATCCATCAACCCACTAACTTAGCCCCGTCAGCCGATGGGGCTTTTTTTATCCCCGCGCTTCACACGCGCACGTTATAATCCCAGAGCCTACAGAAAGCCGAGCCTGAGAGTTGCCGTTGGTGGCGACCTTCTGGGAGGCGGCTGCTCTGTGTGACAGGCTCTGCTTTCTATAGGCAAATCGCTATGAATTATCCAACCGTATCAGTAAACGGCGTTTCCGTTCGTGTTGATGACGCCGGGCGCTACAGTCTCAATGATCTCCATGCCGCAGCGGTCGCAAATGGTGAGGCTACTGAATCTCAAAGGCCAAGCGTGTTCTTGCGTAGTGCGCAAGTTAAACGCTTCATTAAGGCATTACAGGCCAAAGCACTAAAAAGTGCTTCGGAACAAAATCAGCCACTTAGAGTGACGAAGGGTGGCGATGAAACCGGTGCTTGGGGTGTTGAGATCTTAGCCATACGCTATGCAGCCTGGATTAAGCCGGAATTTGAAATCGAGGTATACGAGGTGTTCAGGATGGCGATTCGCCTCGGTATCAGTGCCATGTCCCGCCTGAATAAGATTGACCACATCATCAGCACAGAAACCAAAGAGATCAGCCAGTGCGCCAGAAAAATGGCTGGATGGGGTGCGGGTGGGCGCAAAAGACTGCTCCAGGCTGCGCGAGAACGGGCAGCCGATGAAGTGCAGATGTACCTGCCGGGAATAGAGGCGTGATGTCGTGGCGCGTCCATGCGCCGAAGGCGTCAACCTAAAATACCGGCAATGCGGGTTGTTAACTCATCTTTTGTCATGATGACGAAGCCGCGTTTCTGGAGTAGCTCGGTCATTGTTTTTACGCTGATAAGGTGCTCATCTTCACGAGCTATTTCGGCTCGATCCATCCGGCCATCTCTAAAGGTCAGGAGTACGCGGCCACTAAATAGCGGAGAGGATACCGGGCGATTGTCTATTATCAGGCAGTGGATGTACTCAATCGCCTGTAGCATTTGTGTTTGAGTCAGGTCTTCGATGCGCTCGACATTAAAACGCTGGTGAATGAGTGAATAGGCATCCGAATAGATCATCCCGGTTTTGCCGACCAGCAGGTTAACAGCGTCACGCAATGGTGTGCGCTCCAGTGTTGTGGTTTTCTCCGGGCGGCTTTCGCACTGGTTGAAGTAGCAATCTTCCAATTTCTCGAACACGTCCCACGCTTGATCTGTCTCCAGCATCTTGGCGTGACGGGCGGCACCGCGTTCTGTCCATAGCGTTAAGGCGCGAATATTTGTAGGGATTTTCACAGAGTCTCTTAAAGATACTCTGTGCTTTATTTCGCTTAATTCTGAACCGGTTAGCTTAAAAAAGTGCTTCCCTTCAACAAAGCGATCACGGTTTCTCTGAAAATTGTTGCGGATGCGAACGGAGTCAGTGCCGTAAAGCTGTGCCAGCAGTTCAGTGGTGATAACCGGTATTGAGTTGTGGCTGATGGCTGGCAGGGTTTCTACTGTGAATGTAGTCATGACGACCTCTTTTGGTTTCTTTCTACGGAAATCCACGCAAGTGGGTGTCGGGAGGTTAGAAACGGCCCAAAAGATACCGCGAACTTATTCCCCATTGCTGGGTGTTGTATTCGTTGCCCTCCCGACATTATTCGGGGTGTGGTCGCGCACTGCGCCCACTGAATGACAGGCATAAAAAATCCAACGCTATCGGGGTTGGTTAGGACCGCTTTTGGAGAGGTTTCTACGCCTCGTGACACAGAATGTAGCGGATAGTGATCGGGGCGTCAACGATTAGTCAATAACTGGCGCTCCTGGCAGATCGTAAACCATCCGGCATTCAACATCAGGGTGATTGACAGGGATTGCACTAAATTGCCACTCATGTGAACAGCCAATGACATGATCGCGCCAGCGCCATTGATAGCTAACGGGGCGTGGTGCCTTTGTTGCGATATCAATGATTAATTCGGCCAGCTCTTGGGCTTCGCCAGATTTAGGTTTGCAACCCTGCGATAGCTCAACTATCCGTTGAAATGACAGCGCCATAGTGCCCTCCGTGTCGATATGCGCAGCGCAGATTACTCTACTTCTTGCTGTTGGGGAATGGCAGGAACGGGAGCCTGACCCGGTAAAAACAGGCTATCCACACGGCCACCGGTAGGTGCTAACATTAGTTTCTTTAACTGATGGGGATAGGGATGTGAGGAAGGCATTAATTACCGCTATATTTTTTTTATCTGGCAGCGCGATGGCAAGTGATTATCTAACCTGTTCTTATGCCAAGGCTGATATCTCAAAAGGTGTTGGCGCGCCAATGATGAATATGGGAAGCAGTAGAGTTGAGGTTAGTGGCTCATCATTCAAGGCATACAGGCCAGATGGAACTTATATAATGACGCCGCAACTTACAACAAAAAAGGACGGGTTACTAATTAGCGATGATGGAAATAAAGTATTTGCAGCGAGTGTAGATAAAAGCAACTTTGCCGTATCTGATAGAATAAGCAAAACCACAGAGCAGTGGGCATCATGCAGAGTTGTTAGCGATGCAATCAGGGATTTGGAAAATAAAGAAAACGAAATAAAATCCATTGAAAAAATGACTGTTTCTCAGGCTAAAGCATATTTTATGACAGAGAAACATGCATTCACCACTAACTGTCTTGTGTGGGACGATGTAACAATGATTACGGGGAAAAACCCAGCCATGATCATTGCAGGCGGTGTTCAAATGGGGAAAGGCCCAAAATGGAACGGTGAGGAATATTCATTTACATTCAATAATGGCTCAATGATCGCGAGATTTAAACCTTTTGAACCTCGCCATAAATTCCTTATCCAAGCTGGAGATAAGTTTTATGGTTGTGGCCCTTCCTTTATTGAACGTGGTTATGATTAATTTAACGCAGTATAGCCAAAACCCCGCTCGCGGGGTTTTTTTATGCCCGGAGAAAAGTAAATGCCGACTAAAGCAGGTGAGATTTATTACGATATCGAGTTAGAAACCGCACAATTACTGTCGTCCCAACGGGAGGCAAATTCCGCGCTGGACTCTCTGGGGCGGGGCTTCACGCGAACAACGCGGAGTATTGAAGCGACAGAAACGGCCATGTCCAGCCTGTCACGTGTTGCGGTGGCGCTGACGGCGGCATTATCCGTTCAGCAGGTGTCCGAATATGCGAATGCTTGGACGACTGTTAGCAACAAGCTGGCTAACTCTGTGCGTCCACATGAACAACTGGTAGACGTTACTCAGCGTGTATTTTCGATCACTCAATCCACTCGCTCCAGCCTCGATGCTACCGCGTCACTGTATGCCCGACTCGAACGCGCCACTCGGCAATACGGCACCAGCGCTGGCGATTTGGCCCGCCTGACCGCCATCATCAATCAGGGATTCATCGTTTCTGGTGCCACCACGCAGGAGGCGGAGAACGCCATCATCCAGTTATCGCAGGGGTTGGCATCTGGAACACTGCGCGGCGAGGAATTTAACTCCGTCAACGAGCAAGGCAACCGGCTTATGGTAGCGCTGGCGGATTCGCTCGGCGTCGGTATTGGGCAACTCCGCAACATGGCTGCACAGGGCAAATTGACAACAGATGTTGTTGTTAAGGGGTTGCTGTCTCAGGGTTCAAAAATCGGCGCAGAGTTCGCCAAAACCATCGCAACGACCTCCCAATCGCTGGAATTAGCCAAAAACAACATCACTAAATTTTTCGGCGAGAGTACATCCGTTCAAACCGGACTATCAATTTTTAATAACGCAGTAATCTCCGCCAGTAACCATATGGAGATAATGGGCAGTGCGCTTGCCGCCGTAGCGGTTGTGCTTGGTGGTCGCTTTGCTGGTGCGCTGACTATGGCTGCGGCCCAGCAGGTTAAATCCATAGCGGCCAGTATTGCCAGTGCAAAGGCGGCGGCACAATCCGCAGCGGCTGCCGAATTGGATGCGGCGGCACAGCTTCGACTGGCTCAGGCTAACAAGGACACGGCCCTGTCCGATCTGAATCTGGCGCAGGCGCGGCTGAATGTCATCCGCGAAACGAATGCGGCAGGTGTGGCTGAGGTGGCGTTAGCTGACTCCAAAGCGGCTAGTATCAGGACGAATTTGGCTCAAATTGAAGCGGAAAAAGCATTAGAAACTCAACGGTTGAAGGCGCAGATCAGCGAGCAGGGCCGCATTGCTACTGCAACGCGCATGGCTGAACTGCAACGCGCATCTACCGCTCTTACCGCTCAACTGGCAACAACCGAGGCCGCCGCGTCTCAGGCTAGGGCAACGGCGATAGCGCAGGCAGAGGCGCAAGTGTCCTCTGCTCGTTTAGCGACTGCTGATGCCTCCGGCGTTGCCGCCGCAGCGAATGGTAGATACGCAGCATCACAAGAGATGGCTACCGCCGCCACAAAAGCTGCAAGGACATCAATAGGACTGCTAAACGGCGCGCTGGCATTGATCGGTGGCCCGTCTGGTTTTGCTATGGCAGCGGCTGCAACAGTGTTTTTTCTTTACCAGAGAATGCAGCAAGCCAAACAAGAAAGCATCGATTTTGCCGATAAGCTGGATGGTGTTATCGCGAAAATGCGCGAGATGAGCTTCGCGCAACTGGATAAAGAAGTCGCAAAAGGGGAAAAATCCCTGATTGCTCAGGCTGATGCGATATCTGATTTAAAAACGCAACTCATCGAGTTGCGTGCCGAGGAATCGAAATACACTGGTTTGATATCTCAATATAAATCAGAGGGCGAGTGGGGGAAAAACCTTGCCGACATCCGGCGTAAAATAAGGATCGCCACCGGCGAGCTCGACGAAGCGGAGACCAAGCGCAGCCAGACGGCCAGCAAAGTCGGGATCATTCAGGCTCAGATGAATGGTCAGCTGAAGCAGGGGGCTGACTTGCTCCAGCGGAACAGTCAAGAGACTGGCGTAGCTGCTGGCATGATGAATAATTTAGGCCAGATGATTAATTTTGCAGCTAAATCGAAGGAGAGATTTAACGCCACGTCGCTGAAAGTGACGGCTAACCCGGATGCACAGAAGGAGATAGATGACCTGCAAGAGCAGGTCAAACTGCTTGGCATTGTCGATAAACGCCAGCGCGCTATCACAGAGGCTCAGGATAAAGCGAAAACCAAGGGCGGAAACACTAATCAGATTCGCGAGGCTGGGGAGTACGCGGCCAAATTGCACGACCTGAAGGAAGCAGAATCAGATCGGGAAAAAGCCCA
This sequence comes from Dickeya dadantii NCPPB 898, assembly GCF_000406145.1. Lineage (NCBI taxonomy): Bacteria > Pseudomonadati > Pseudomonadota > Gammaproteobacteria > Enterobacterales > Pectobacteriaceae > Dickeya > Dickeya dadantii. Next base: position 1,876,009 of record NZ_CM001976.1, read on the forward strand.
ACGTGAAGCTGAATCTGAGGCCAACAAAGCCGCCAATCAGCAGCAATCCATCGCGCTGAAACTTGAAAACCTGCGTCAACAAACGGAAATGACGGCAGAGTCTACCCGCGAACTGACCCGTGAACAGGCTGTGCTGCGTGCCCAGCAGTCTCTAGGTGGTGGCGCCACTGATGAGCAGATCAGGCTGGCCGGGGAGTTAGCCGGTAAAAAATGGGACGTGGCTAACGCCATCCGCGCCGAGGCGGCTGCTCAGAAGATGCTACCAGAAACAGCGGAGAACAAGAGTTATCAGGATGATTTGAAAGACCTGAAGATTGCGCTGACCAGCAAAAAAATATCTCAGGAGCAGTTTAACACTACCGCCGAGCGACTGGAGCAGGAGCACCAGGCGAAGCTGGCAAAAATCCGCTCCCAGCAAGCGGTAACGCCAACCCAGGAGGCGCTGGGGCAGGTTGACCCTGTGCAGCAACTGGCGAATCAGCATGCGCAGCAACTGGCACTAATCCAGCAATTTGAACAGCAGGGTGTACTGGCGCATGAAAATGCGCTGGCACTACGCAACGCTGCAGATACGCAGTACGAGCAACAGCGCATAGCAGCGGCGTGGCAAATCTGGGAGCAGCAGAACACCACAAACAAGCTGTTGGGGTCAGCAATCGATTCGATGAGTAGCTCGGCCTCAAGTGCGCTAACTGGGTTGATTAATGGCACTCAGAGCCTGCAGCAGGCGCTGGCAAACATCGGATCAACCATTCTCAACAGCGTAATCAGTGCATTGATTGAAATGGGAATGCAGCAGGTTAAAAACGCAATTATGGGGCAGGCGGCGGCAACCGCCGCACTTGCTGCCACCACAGCGCAAGCCACCGCCGCCGCATCGGCATGGGCGCCAGCGGCGATCAGCGCGTCAATTGCCACGATGGGGGCGGCATCCACTGTTGGCACAACCGCATACACTGGCGCGCTGGCGGCATCAAAAGGCTTGGCTATCGCCGGCGCCCGCTACAACGGCGGCCCCGTCTCAGCAGACAGCTTGTATCAAGTCGGCGAGCACGGTAAGCCGGAAATATTCAAGGCTAGCAACGGTAGCCAGTACATGATCCCCGGAGATAACGGCTCTGTTATCAGTAATCGGGATCTGGCTGGCTCTTCTGGCGGCGGAGCGGCGGTTACCCAGACAAACCATTTCACCATCAACACTACCGGCGGTATTGATGACACCACAATGGCAAAGCTGGCTGCAATGATGAAGCAGGTCAGTTTGAGCACCATAAAAAGCGAGCAGCGCCCGAACGGGCTGTTAAGGAAATGACATGGCGGAAGTGTTCGTCTGGTCGCCACAGGCCAGTATCCAGCTCACGCGTGAACCAAGCGTATCTGTCGTGAAGTTCGGCGACGGCTATGAACAGCGACAAGTGAAGGGGATCAACTCGGTGATGGATAAATACTCGCTGACGTTCCGTGGTGTATCTGGCATGTGTGGGCGAGAAAACGTCGCTGTGGCCGCAGAAGCATTCTTGAAAGCACGAGGTGCGGTGGAGTCGTTCTATTGGACGCCTCCGCATACCGGCGCGCCGGCGCTGTTTGTCTGTCGAAGTTGGACGTTAACGAAAAATCACGGGCTGTATGAACTGACAGCTGATTTTGAGCAAGTACCGCGATAAGCCTCCTTATGGGGGCTTTTTAATGGGGTTGTTATGCGCGATATACCATCTGAACTCATTATTCAAAGCGTTGATGCCGGTGTTGGCGCATTCATCGACCTATTCGACGTTAACCTGCAGCCGCTCGGTGGCGACATTATCCGGTTTCACGCCGGCACCAATGACTATTATGGCGACGTGATCTGGAAGGGGTTGGCGTATTCAGCTTATCCGATCGCGGTGGAAGGGTTCGAAACCAAAAATGAAGGCGCCTACGCCCGACCGACGATGAAAGTCGCCAATATCACCGGGCTTATCACCGGCATCAATGCTGATTTTGATGATGCCTTGGGCGCAGTGGTGACGCGGCGTCAGGTACCCGTCAGCGCACTGGATGCCGTGAACTTTCCGAACGGCAATCCAGATGCCGATCCTACGCAAGAAGCGGTTTCTCGTTATGTCATAGAGGAAATGGCGGAAGAGACGTTCGAAACCGTGACCTACAACTTGGCGACGCCGATCGACTGCGACAACGCCATCATCCCGGCTCGCACAATTCTGGCCGACGTGTGTCAGTGGCTTTACCGCGGTGACGGCTGCGGTTATACCGGCGGCCCGGTTGCCGACGAGCGGGACAATCCGACGGGTGATGCATCGAAAGACCGTTGTTCCCACCGCAAGTCCGGCTGCCGCCTACGCTTCCCGAAACCCGCCGTCCTGCCGATTGGCACATTCCCCGGATCGTCGAAGGTGTCGTGATGTTGGAGCAAGAATGTATCGACTACGCCGCCGGTGAGCCGGGGCGGGAAGTGTGCGGATTGGTTGTTAATGATGATCAACTGGTGAAATGCCGGAACATACACTCAAACCCGGCAGAGCGCTTCCGAATAAGCGACGATGACTGGTTAAAAGCAGAAGCGGCGGGAGAAATCACCGCCGTTTTTCATTCTCATCCCGGTAACTCGCTGGCGCTATCCGGTGCCGATCGGCAGATGCAGATAACGACCGCTTTGCCGTGGTGGCTGGTTAGCTGCGGGGTGCTACGCAAATTCTGTCCCGTCCCCCATCTATTGGGAAGGCAGTTCGAACACGGCGTGACGGACTGCTACACGCTGTTCCGGGACGCATATCACCTATGCGGCATTGACCTTCCAGATTTTGAGCGGGTAAACGGCTGGTGGGTACGGGGCGAAAATCTTTATCTGAAAAACCTGACAGCTAACGGATTCCGCACCATAGCGCGGCAGGATATCCAACCCGGTGACGTGATTATCCGCCGCCCGTTCCCCGAAGCCGATCCGTGCCACGCCATGATTTATCTTGGCGGCGGACAGGTGCTGCATCACGACTGCGCCGGCCGGCTGAGCCGCCGGGAGCCATACCGACCGGCCTATGTCCAGCAAACACATTCGATATGGAGGCACGAACAGTGCTCGTCTTTAAATTTGCAGGGCATCTACGCCGACATTTCCGCCAAATCGTACTGAATGTGGATACGCCCGCACAGGGGTTACGTTTGCTGCTAGCGCAGTGCCCGGCATTCAAACGCGATTTTTACCGCACCCGCGTGCGTATGCGCATTGCTGGGGATGACGTCTCGCCTGATACGCTGGAGTTTCACATGCACCGCCAGCCGCGCGATGGCTCTACCGTTTTGTTTGTCCCAATAGTTGATGGGGCTATTGCCGCGGCGCCGGCCTGGGTGATTTGGACGATGGTGGCGGTCAGCGTGGCATCTGTTGCGTATTCAATTTATTCGGCTCGGAACATGAAAACCAAAACATCGGCCGAGGCAGCACAAACCAACTCGATTACCAACAACTCGTTCACCAGCGCTGAAAACCGGGTTGGGCAGGGTCGACCGGTGCCGATCCTGATGGGTGAAATGGTGGTGGGTTCAAACGTGATTTCCCTCGGCATCGATACAACGAACAACAAAGACTGGAACATTTCTATCAGTTAAGGAGCGCACATGTCTTCTGGCGGCGGCGGGGCCAGCACCCCGACTCTTCTCAATGATAACCTCACATCTAAACAGTTTTACCGCGTTCTCGATCTGATATCTGAAGGCCCAATTTATGGCCCGGTCGACCAGACCTATCTTTCGTCGTTCTTGGTGAACAAAACCCCAGTGACTAGCGCGTCAGGTGCAACGAATATCAATGGGGTCAGTGTGGCGTGGCGGCCTGGCTCGATGGCCCAGCCGCCGATAATGGGCTTTGATGCCATTGAGGCTACCACCATTGTTAACAACGCGGTGACGTTTGACACGCCACTGGTCCGTACTGTAACTGATGACGATGTGGCTCGGGTTCGCGTAAATCTCGGCGTAAGCGGGCTTGTCCAGCAGGACACGGCGGGCAATCAGTCCAATACATCGGTAACAATGGTGATTGAAACCCGCGCCGGTAGCGGCGGGGCCTATCAAATTGCCAAGACGGTGACTATCAGCGGGAAAATATCCGGCGAGTACCTGGAGGCTCACATCATCGACGCCCCGGACACGAAGCCGTTCGATATCCGCATTCGCCGCATCACACCGGACAGCGCCAGCGATCTGTTGACAAATGGGACTGTATGGAACAGCTATACGGAAATTACGGATGACAGCCTGAATTACCCATATTCAGCCATAGCCGGCGCGGTGATTGACCGCAGTCAGTACACAGACACCCCCAGCCGCACGTATCACCTGCGCGGAATTATCGTTGATGTGCCGGACAACTATGACCCGACAAGCCGGACATACTCCGGCATTTGGACGGGTGGTTTTAAATCCGCATGGACTGATAACCCGGCATGGCTATTCCGGGCGCTGGTGAAGCACCAGCGCTATGGGTTGGCGCGCCGGGCCGGTGATATTGACGTGGATGATGGTGCGCTGTATGTGCTGTCGCAGTTTTGTGATCAATCGGTCAACGATGGATACGGCGGTACCGAACCCCGATTGCGATTGAATGCATACATCACAGAGCCGGCCAACGCTCGCGAGATCCTGGACAAGATCGCCAGCATGTTCCGTGGAATAGCGGTGTGGGATGGCATGCGCCTATCTGTGATGATTGATAACCCACAAGACCCGGTCGCATCTATCACCAACGCCAACGTTGTAGATGGCCTATTTACCGGCAGTTCCGTGCCGCGCTCAGAGCGCTATAACGCTGTTGTTGTGTCCTGGACTAATCCAGCGAACGGGTGGGAGCAGGATAAAGAATACGTTTCCGATGACACGCTGATCGGGCGTTACGGTTACAACGAAACTACGCTTGAAGCATTTGGCTGTACCTCTCGCGGACAAGCTTACCGCGCTGGCCGTTGGCTGCTGGAAACCGCTAAGCGGGAATCGCGTAAAGTCACGTTCCGGATGGCGCGAGATGCGATCGCCTTCATGCCCGGCGACATTGTTGAAGTCATGGATAACAACTACGCAGGCACACGGCTGGGCGGGCGTATCTTGTCGCACGGCGGGCAGGCGGTAACGGTCGATGCCGACATATCGGCGCTGGTCAGCAGCGGAGACACCATATCGATCATGGGATCAACCGGAAAGCTGACTCGCCATGAAATTCAGTCTGTATCTGGTCGTGTTGTAACCCTGAAAGCGGCACCGGCTTATGTGCGTGACGGTACCGTGTTCGTGATCTCTACTGGCGAACTGGCGGCCCGGCTGTTCCGTATCACAAGCGTGAAAGAGGATGAAAACAACTCGACATATACAATCACTGCGCAACATCACGATCCGAATAAACAGGCGGTGGTGGATGAGGGCGCTGTGTTTGATGTACCGACCGACACCCTTAACGGGTACCGGGTGCCGAACGTCGAAAATCTGCGCATTGTTAACGTCGCGAGTGAGACTGTGCAGGTTCGCGCGGCATGGGAAACTGCTACAACAACCAGAAAATTGGTGTTTGAGCTGTACGTGTATAACGAATCTGGCGCGGTTGTAGCCCAGCATGAAACCGAACAATTCCAGTATGAATTTTATGGACTGAATGCTGGTAACTACACGCTGGGCGTGCGTGGCCGCAACGATAACGGTATGAAGGGGGCGGAAACGCAGGTCAGTATGGTGATCGGCGCGCCGCTGGCGCCGTCCAGCGTTGTCTGGACGCCTGGCATCTTCTCTGCCGGCTTAGTGCCGGTGATGAGCGTCAGCGCTACCACCGACACTACGTTTGAATTCTGGTATTCATCGGAAACGCGAATCACTGATATCAGCAGCGTGACGACGCTGGCGCAGTACCTGGGGCGTGCGACCCAGTGGGCGTTACATGGACTGCGGGCTGAAACGACTTACTACATGTACGTGCGCACGAAAAACGCGTTCGGAGTGTCCGGGTTCGTTGAGGCATCCGGGCAGGCATCAGCAGACATTCCAGGCATGCTTGAATATATCGACGAGGCAATTAGGGACACTGGCGCATTCGACAATCTACAAAATGGCATTGATGGAAATATTGAAGCCACACTGCAAAACGCCCTGGCGACAAATGCGGCCGTTGAGCGGCAATACGCACAATACGGTGAGGTGCGCGCGGATGTCATCACAATACGCACCACGGTGGCGGATCTTAACGGCTCGCTTGCCGAGTTGACTGATATTGTTCAGGCTCAATATGGAGAACTCACGGCTGCAGTTAATCAGAAACTCACGGCCGAAGTGACCAGTTCCGGTGCGGCCAGCGCGTTTTATACGTTAAATCTCGGCGTTATTCGTGACGGAACGAAATACAACACCGGGTTTGGAATGGGGATAGAGCCGGACGGAAATGGTGGCTATAAATCAACAGTTGTATTTTCCGCCGATCAGTTTGGTGTTTATTCTGGCAGTACGCCGGGTAATTATCAAAGGGCGTTTTTTATTTATAACGGCCAGGTGTTTATTAATTCTGCCTTTATTCAGGACGGAAGCATCACAAACGCAAAAATAGCCAATGCGGCAATCACGAATGCAAAAATATCCGGGGCGATCTATTCGGACAACTGGAATGGGGTAGTCGGCTGGAATTTGGATAAGGCCGGAGGTTTTCAGATGGGTGCGATCGGGACTGGGCGCGTGAAACTGGATGGGACTGGATTGGCAATTTATACGACGGCTGGCGCGATGGTTGCAAAACTTGGATGGTTATCATAATGGTCGGTTTATACGTGCAGCCGGTTGATGGCGGTAAATTGGTTGATATATCAAATAACGTGAAATGCCCGTCATATCTGGGTTATGCGGCGCCGCAAATGAGCAGCAATGGTGATTCAATAACCAGCCACGGCATATTCAACGGCGGTCAATTATTTGTAATCCCTCGCCGCACATGTCTGATTTATACCATTGAGGGGGCTGTAAACCCGCATGTTGTTGCATGCAGCGGCGTGTCTATATCGGGCGGGGACGTTTACTGTTCATATAGCATGTTTAATCAGTTTTGGGATAAAAATCGCGTCGCAATGGAATATGACGTATTCCAGGTGATCAACTCTCAACCGCAGGGATTCGGTCTATTCCTGCAAAACGCCGCCAATTTTTTCGCCATATCAAATCAGAACGTGATAGGTCAGTGCATTAAAAGAATCAGCGTAACTTTTGCTGGCTCTTATGCTCTTGGCGTTGGTTCTGACGCTGTAGTTTTTGCGCACTGGAATCATCCTGACGCATCGATATATCTCGATCGCGGGTCGATGACGATCTATGCATATAACAATAATGGAGAGGCTGTTTACACAGTAACGATGGATATTGTCGTTTTCTCAAATCAGCCACCCACCCCACACGATGGCGGCCTAACGCTCTGGCGAGAAGACGGCGTTTGCGTATTTTCGTCCCGTCTACCGCCGCTGGTATGGCGCGGAGGGTATGTCGATATCAACAGCTATCCGGGTGCATTTGTGGCGTCAAACGTACCCGCCGAGAAACCGATGGTGCCGCTATGTTCTATGGGCGTCCACAGTAGCGGGCCAGTATTAAACGGCAATTACGGGATGATGTTTTATGCCGGGTTCAAGATGGTTAATAACCAGGTTGCGGCGTGGCGCTCTCGTCAGTACCGATCGTGGTATGAAGGGGCTCTGAGCCTCACCGAGCCATACTATCAGATAACGCCGATGTCCCTGCCTGTCATTGACGCGGCAGATTATTTATAACCGGGGAAATAATATGTCCGTTGGAACTATTACGCTCACTAACGGCTCAGTTACCGCAACTGGGGCCGGCACAACGTTCACCTCAGATTTGGTTGCCGGTGATTTTGTCGTTGCTGTTGTCGGCGGCGTGACATACACGCTGCCGGCGAAAACGGTCGATTCTGCAACGCAGGTAACGCTGATTCGGGCCTATGATGGACCTACCGCCGCTGGCGCGGCATGGTCCGCCGTCCCACGCGACGCGATGAACGCAATCACGGCCCAGTTGGCAGCAGATACAGCGAAAGCGATTCGGGGCCTGAACTACGATAAAAACAACTGGCAGCAAGTTTTCAGCGGAACTGGAACGATCACAATAACACTGCCGGACGGCTCAACATATTCCGGGCTCGCGTGGAACTCATTCACCAGCGCGCTGAATACTAAAGCCGCGCGCGGCTCAAACAGCGATATAACGAGCCTCAGCGGTCTGACTACAGCGCTCTCGCTGGTGCAGGGCGGCACTGGTTCAACCACCGCATCTGGCGCCCGTTCTAATCTCGGACTAGGAACAGCTGCGATACGAAACGTAGGGAACACATCAGGCACCGTCGCCGCCGGCGATGACGGCCGGTTCGGCTCGCTGGAAGGGAAAACCGGAGGCACGGTTTCATCCGAAGTCGTCGTGAATGGGCTGTTGCATGCCACGGGTTTCCGTCCAACGAACCTATCCAGCGAATCATCCGGCAATGCCCGGTCGATAGGGATAAACTGGACAGATGCTGTCGGATCAATTGCATCAACGCTGGAATATTATCTCGTTGCCGGCCAGTACCACTCGCTGCGTATGCTCATTGATCAGGCCAGCTTCTCATTTCGCGGGAACGGCAACGCTGTAGCGCCGGGTGGGGCCTGGATTGACGGCTCGGACCGTCGCCTGAAAGACAAATTTGAGGAAATAAAAGACGCGACCAGCAAGACGATGATGCTGACGGGCTACACATACGACATGAACGGACAGCGCAGAGCTGGCATTGTCGCGCAGGACCTGCAGACGGTATTGCCGGAGGCCGTTGAGCTGATGGGGCCGGGGCTGGATAAGGACGGCAATAATGTGGATGATTTGCTCGGCGTGAACTACAGCTCAGTGACGGCTCTGTTAGTCAATGCATTCAAAGAGCAACAGCAGATGATAGAGGCGCTGACTGCGCGGGTCGTTTCGCTGGAGTCGGCTAAATCGTCGTGAAAATCAGGCGCTGACAAAAAGCCCGGCGGAATGCCGGGCCATTCATTCAATCAAATTTTCCTGATATGCAATCTCGTCGAGCACATCTTCCAGTGTCGGCAGCGGATCGGTGTGCAGTGGGATAGCAATCCCGGGCCAGATTTTGACGTCCAGCCAGCCGCCGAAATCGGCGAAAACTGCATATGAGAGCATGGGGCAACCGTCCAGCATTTCGTCTTCATCGAGTACGCAAACCGTCGTTCCGTGATAGTCGATAATTTTCATTTTTACTCAATATAGGTGTTGGTATTTTTCTGTTTAATGCGGATTAAGGTATTGATATTAATATATGGTTATTTTAAATATATACCAACAAAATGACGTAAAACACTGAAAATAAACATATTGCGTGCCGGTCTCGAAAACCGGAGTAGGGGCAACTCTACCGGGGGTTCAAATCCCCCTCTCTCCGCCACTTCCTTCAGTCATTGGTTTTTCCCCTGCCTGAGTATCATTTTTCTTTCTGATAGCAGTATGCCGATCTGTCTCAAAATTACGTATGACATAGCCTAACACCCGGTTGCATGATGTTTCTGGCTGCACGGTCATGAAATCATCATTTTTACATTATGATTATCACCGTTGATGCGCTGATTGATGTTAAGCGTTTTATTTGAGCGGGTAACCACTATTTCTGACTGGTTTTTATCGCTCGCTAATGATTTGCATTAATAACCCGGCGTTTTTTATTTCTGGTTGATGGCACACCAGTGACAGCGAGAAGAGTAGTCATAAAAGTCGTTATGATAATGGCCGAAGCGATAAGTTTCTGAAGAAATCTATTTTCTGGTTGCTCCAACTGGAAGAGGTTTAATTCTACTTGTTATCAATGAAGGCTGGTTAAAATGACTGAAGAAGATATCTATCCACTGCTGGGTAAATTGGCTAATGGCCATGTTTATGCCTATGCCGTGTCGTGTTGTGATTATCATGCACCCCATCGTAAATATCCGTTTATTATTTTCTCGCTGAGCCAGGAAAACCATTATAACGCGTCACAACAACAGACCGATCAGCAGATTACCGTCGGTGTTGATTGCTATGCTGATACCGTCGCCGAGGCTCGGGCGTTGCGTGAACAGGTCAGCGCGGCGTTGGCGGTATTGAAACCGAATCAGACCGCTGAATATAACGATTTCGATGTGGAATATGAGCAATTCCGTATGACATTGGAAATGGAACTTTCTCGTTAATCGTTTAACACTGTAATTTTTAATAAATTCGTTTCGCCAATAAATAATTGTTGGTGACGGAAATCTATTTTTAAAATAAAGGAAGTATTTATGTGGTATAAATCAGGTTCATTATCACTTTTTTCCGGTAGCAAGGTGGTGCTGGGTAATAATACGGCATGGGCGGATAAGAATAATAGTGTCGTTGCCGGTGGCATGCTGCTGATTTTTGCTGATTGCAGCATTAAGATTTATGAAATTGCATCAGTGGTATCGGATACCGAACTGGTGCTGGCTAGCGAATATATTGGTTGCACGGAAAATGGCGTGAATTACGCCATTCCGGTGTTGGGCAGCAGTGACACGTTTGATCACGCCGCCTATGTTGCGCAGGTTGCGGCGATGTTGGCCGGCTACCAGTCCCAACTGGCTCAATGGAAACAGGTGCTGACCGAGCATGGTCAGGTGACGCTGACGGACAACGGTGGTCAGAGCGTGGTGGTGAAAACCCTGCCGGACCTGACCGACGCCGTCAGCCGGATGATGGATAAAACCCTCAATGGCGCTGATATTCCGGACAAAGCCCAGTTTGTCGCCAATCTGGGACTGAGCGATGTGGTGCGTAAGTCCGACCTTGCTAACCATACCCACACCGTCTCGCAAATTACCGACTTTACCGACGCGGTGCGCAAGGTGCTGGTGGCGACGCTGGCGGCTGGCCGAGGTGTTTCTCTGGCGTATGACAACAGAAACAGCCAACTGAGCATCAGCGCAACCGGGGCGGGAAGCGGTTCGGGCCAAGGTGGAAGCGGCTATACCGTGGTGACGCGTATGGGTACAACGGCGAACCAGATATTCACCTTCCCGATTAGCCTGAATGGTCAGATGGACTATAGCTTCGATGCTTATGCGCTGAAGGAGGAAGCGGGGCTAACATCACAGACGGTGGTTATTGATACCTTTTCAAGCACAAGTGCCGCCAACTATGAGCAGACAAACAACGTTGTATTTGATGGGCAACTGAAGCCGTACACTGGTGAAACCTATTCAATGGGTTCCGACGGTTCTTTTTATTCTTCAATTATCAAAGCGGACGGCATTTCATTATCAGTGTCGAGCTACTCAACGTCCACAGTAGTCCCAGCAATGACGTCAGCAAACACACCTGCCGGATATATTGCCTCGGCCTCTTCAGTATACAACGCATCATATGCCGCCTATTACGCCTTTGACGGCAGCGTATCAGGTAATGGCTGGATCAGCGCTAGCGCGCCTACTGCTGCTGCGCCGCAGTGGTTAGAGATTGAGTTGCCGTCTCAAACTCAGATCACGGGCTACATAATAACGAACCCAAACTCAGTGATTGGCGGCCTTGCCAGTCCGAAATCTTGGTTGTTGCAGGGTAGCAATGACGGCAGTGTTTGGACAACCGTTCATGCGGTCAGCAACAGCACGAATAATACGGCTGACATCGATCAAGAGTTCCCTTTATCGGTTGCCGCGAATTATTCGAAATATCGCTTATATATTACTGATAAAAATTCTTCCTATGCGTTTGTTAGTATCAAAAAACTGAAGCTGGTTGTTGGTGATAAGTGCCTGATTTCTGAATCCTTCGGGAATTTCTATACCGCATCATCCGGTGTGCTAACGAAAGTAAACTCGCCATCCTCCGCGTCAGAATTTTCTACAGTTGGCTTCGTTTACTCCGGCGTTATTAGCAGTTCCGCGCTATCAGGTAAGCTGCCAATCAAGGTTTGGCTCGCGTCAAACCCGGCAAACAATTACGTTAGAACATCCTACGGGCCACCCCCTCAGATTATTGTGCCAAAATCGTTGACCAGTGTTAGATCCTTGCAGGTGATTAGCTCAGCACAATTGTCAGCAACGCTGTCCGGCAAAGGTGTGGTATCTGTAGCGGTGTCGCGTGATTTGAATGACTGGGTTGTATGGAGTGGGAGTTCCTGGGTGTCTATTGGTTCATTATCTGCAGATGCAACTGGGGCAAATAAGCTGGTAGCGAGTGGTATGACTGCATCGTCCTTGGGCCAGGTCACTGCAACACAATGGGCTTTGCTGTTTCCTAATACCAATGGTGTGCCTGATAATCTGGCGTTTGCTCTGGTGCTCAGTGTCCCTGATCCATCAGTAGACGGTGTTGTGGTCGATGATCTGACTCTTAATGTGACTAACGGCTCCGCCTGGAAAAAACAGACTGAAGCCGAAGTGGAAATCCGCTGGTATCCCGACAAAGTGACGTTTAAAACCGTGGCGGCGGGTAACTACAAGCTGGCCTATCAACAGCCATAATCTCTGAACGATATCCCTAAGTATGCAGGCGGACTGAACTTTTCAGTCCGCTTTTTTCATCTGTATTAACGCATATCGGCGACAAAACCTTACCCGCTGTCGTCAGAAACTGACATTCAACCGATTATGCTGGCGTATCTGACCCGATTACTGGCCGCAATGGAGGTTACCAATGGGTTTCTGGCGTATTCTGTTCACCATCATCCTGCCGCCGTTTGGGGTTTTGCTGGGCAAAGGTCTGGGCTGGGCGTTTTTGTTGAATGTCGTGCTGACGTTGCTGGGTTACCTGCCTGGGCTGATCCATGCGTTCTGGATTCAGACGCGCCCCGCGCGGTATTAGTCGGGAAGGAATGGCGAACAATGAAAAAATGCCCGGGAAACCGGGCATTTGAGTTTCAGAGGGTATGACATGATTAACCGTGCAGGCGACGGGTAATTTCAGCCACGCGCGCGCCGTACAGTTTGGCGGTTTCCAGATCGCCCGCCGGAATTGCATCGGCGCCGGCATCGGACGGAGACTGAATCAGTGCGCCGCCGGAACCACCGAGGTTGTTGGCGTCGTTGCGGGTGGAAGCCAGAGCGTTAGCCGGCAGTTGACCCAGGCTGACCCAGATGCCGCCGTGCTGTGCGGCCAGCGTCTGCAGATAAATCAGGGTAACCTGCTTGTCGCCGTTCAGACTGGCGCTGTTGACGAAGCCGCCAAATACTTTGTCCTGCCAGCCGCGGGTGAACCAGATTTTGGAGCTGGCGTCGGCGAATTTTTTGAACTGCCAAGGCGCGTTGCCCATATAGGTCGGCGCGCCGAAAATGATGCCGTCTGCGGCGTTCAGGGTTTCCCAGTCCGCGTCGGTAATATCGCCATTATTGTCGATAGCGATCAGGCTGGCTTTGGCGCTTTCCGCAACCAGTTCAGCGATAAGTTTGGTGTGGCCGTAGCCAGAATAGTAGACAACTGCAATCTTGCTCATAGCATTTCCTCAAGTATGGCCAGATGAAAGCAGAACGTAAAAATGATAAGTTCTGCTCAGGTATGGCGACATATTATCGCGCCAAATTTGCATAAACAATGAATTACCTAAAAGTGCCTAGGTTACTTTGCGGTAACCAGATGGCGGTAATATGATCAGGGATATTAATGTAATGCAGTAGCGCCACGCCGTTTTAAAATAGATTATGAAGAATATGAATAAACGATTCGGTTTTGCATGCCTCCGCTGAAAAAATAGGTCAGTGGCGGCATGCCGGGGTGCTTCAATGAACCAGACGTTGAATACCATCGCGCGCCAGCGCGTAATCGCCGCATTTTTGATAGAACTCCAGCGCTTTTTGCTTCATGCCGACACATTCCAGAATAACGCCGACATTATAATTGGCTTTATAGGCGTTAACGCCCTCTTTATTTCCCGGCGGCATCTTCGTGCACTGGATAAACAGATCAACCGCGTTTTGAAGCTGACCGTTATTCATCAGAATCAATGCCTTTAAAAATATAAAATCAGTGGATGAATAATGGGATTCATAGTGAAGAATATCCATGGCCGTTGCGTAATCGCCCTGATTGATCAGCGCATAACCGTAGGTTTCGACCAGGTCTTCGGTATATTCGTACGTGAAGTTGGTTTCAAAACGCAACGCCTGCCGGAAATAGTCAATCGCAGAGGAGTAATCCCGTTTCAGGTAATAACTTTTTCCCAGCTGAAACAGCAGGTAAGGATCGTCAGGCTGCATCTCAAGCGCCTGTTTCAACAGGGTGATGTTCCGTGCGACTTTATCGGTTTCCTGCAGGATTTCTTTTTTATACCCCACATGATTCAGCCGTATCGGGGCGATAAATGCCGGGACAGGCGACGCGCTGATTTCCCGCGGCGTAACCTGTTCATGAATAATGCCGCTGTAGTGATAGCGATCTTTACGAAATAAACGGTTGATCGATTCCCGGACGGTGGTGGTGTCGGTTCCTTCATCCAGATAATTGATGCGTTCCACGCGGCCGATTGCCTGCGGATGTGTTTTTATCAGTGCGTATAGCGCATCGATATCAATGGATTCGATTTCTTCATCGGCATCGATCACCAGCACCCAATCGTGGCGGGCATAATTCAGCGATGCATTGCGCGCGGCGGAGAAGTCGGCTACCCATTCGAAATCATGAATATTGGTGGTGAACTGGCTGGCGATAGTTCGGGAGTCATCGGTGGAGCCGGTATCGACAATAACGATATCGTCAAAATAGGCGGCGATGGATGCCAGCGTGCCGGCAAGATGCCTGGCCTCGTTTTTGATTATCATGCAGACGGAAATCATTATTTTCACCCGTCGGAAAAAAGGTTGATGGTGTCAAGGCGCCAGAAGAAACCGCTGACGAAACAGTAGTGCGTCAATCTTGCCTGATTCACCGAATAATGACAGCGACCGGGCCATCACAATAACGGAACCGGGCGCCCTTCGTCGTTGACCGCCACAAAATTAAACTGACCGGTAATCACTTTGGTGCGGCCTTCGGCGTACATCTGCTCCAGATACACCGACACATCCACCGTCAGGCTGGTACGTCCGACCCGGCTGACCTCGCCGACCAGCTCCACAATGGTGCCGGAAGGGATCGGGGTATTGAAGTTGATCTTTTCGGTAGAGACGGTGACCAGCGGTTTATGGCAGAAACGGGTGGCGGTAATAAACGAGATTTCATCCATCCACGCCAGCGCGGTGCCGCCAAACAGCGTCGAATGATGGTTGATATTGGTGGGGAAGACCACTTTAGCGACCCGGGTGATGGAATGCTGAATACGCTCTTCAATAATTGAGGATTGCGTCATGATACGGTGACCTTGTGGCTAATCAGAACACCGTCATCTTACATCAATTCCATCCCCGGTGGGACTCAGCGTGTCGGTCCGCAGATGTCGCAGTCTGGGTTTTTCGGCAATCGCATCTCGCGGAATTGCATCGTCATGGCGTCAAACAGCAGCAGTTTCCCCGCCAGCGGCTGACCGTACCGCGTCAGTACCTTGATGGTTTCCAGCGCCTGTAATGAACCGATCACCCCGACCAGCGGCGCCATGACGCCGGCTTCGACGCAGGTTAGCGCGCTGTCGCCAAACAGCCGGCTGAGGCAGCGGTAGCAGGGCTCTTCCGGCTGATAGGTAAAGACGCTGATTTGCCCCTCCATCCGAATCGCCGCGCCGGACACCAGCGGCGTTTTCTGCATAAAACAGAGCCGGTTGAGTCGATCGCGAATCGACACGTTGTCGGTGCAGTCCACCACCGCATCGTGTTGCATCACCAACGCCAGCAGCGCGTCATCGTCCAGATTGTCCTGAACCGGCGTGATGTGCACGTGCGGATTGATACCCTGCAAGGTCAGGCGGGCGGATTCCACCTTCGGCATGCCGATACGATCGTCGCGGTGCAGCACCTGCCGTTGCAGGTTGGACAATGACACGGTATCAAAATCCAGCAGGGTCAACCGGCCGACCCCGGCCGAGGCCAGATACTGCGCGGCGGCACAGCCTAGTCCGCCCAGTCCGACAATCAATACTCGTGCGGCTTTCAGGCGCTCCTGCGCATCAAAATCGAAGCCGCGCAGCACGATCTGCCGGTTATAGCGCAGGGTTTCTTCATCGGTCAGTTCAGGCAACATCAGTAGTGACTCTGCAACAGGGGATTAAACGGTTCGACATCCACCCATTCGCCGGCTTCCACCCGACCGCGCTCGGCTTCCAGCACGATGAAGCAGTTACCCTGGTTGAATGAACTGAACACATGGGAGCCCTGATGCCCGGTGGTGCGCACTTCCAGATCGCCCTCGGCGGTGCGGCTTAGAATGCCGCGCTGGAAGTCCAGTCGACCGGGCGTTTTCTTCAACGACGTCGTCGTTTTAACCCGAAAACGCGCCGGCAGCGACCAGTCGGTATGGCCGGATAACCGCGCCAGCAGCGGCTGCACCAGTTGGTAAAAGGTGACGGCGGCGGACACCGGGTTGCCCGGCAACCCGCAGAACCAGGCGTGACTCAGCTTGCCGAAGGCAAACGGCTTGCCGGGTTTGATCGCCAGCTTCCAGAAGCGAATATCGCCCAGCGTTTCCAGCATCTGTTTGGTGTAATCCGCTTCCCCCACCGACACGCCGCCGCTGCTGATCACCACGTCGGCGGCCTGATCCGCCTGCTGAAACGCCTGACGCAGCGCCGCCGGGTCATCGCGCACGATGCCAAGATCGACCACCTCATAGCCCAGCTGTTCCAGCATCAGACGCACGGCAAAGCGGTTGGTATCGTAAATCTGCCCTGCCTGCAACGGCTCGCCGACCGGTTGCAGTTCGTCGCCGGTGGAAAACAGCGCCACACGCAAACGGCGCACCACTTCAACCGCGCTGATACCGAGCGACGCCAGTAGCGGTAATTCGGCCGTGCCCAGTCGGGTGCCGGCCGGCAGCACCTGCGCCTGACGGCGGATATCCTCACCGGTACGGCGGATGTTTTGGCCCGGTTTAACCGCACGGGTGAAATGGACCCGGCCATCGGCATCGCTTTCCGTGTCCTCTTGCATCACAACCGCGTCGGCGCCGGTGGGAATCGGAGCGCCGGTCATGATGCGGATGCAAGTTCCCTCCGGCCAATTGGCGTCAAACGGCGCGCCGGCAAACGCTTTCCCCGCCACCGGCAGCGGCTGGCCGGTCAGCTCATGGCACCGCACGGCATAGCCGTCCATCGCGGAATTATCGAACGGGGGCACATCGAGGGGGGAGGTTACCGCCGTCGCCGTGATGCGACCGGCAGCCTGATAAATCGACACCGTTTCTGTCGCGGTGAGTGGTGAAACCTGCGCCAGCATGGTTTGCAGCGCCTGTTCCAGAGAGAGTAAACCCGAAGTATCCATGACAGCTCCACTGTTCTGTTCGCCGCATCGTGGGCGGGCAGAAAAGGCATAGTTAGAAAAGGCATAGTTAGAAAAAGCATAGCTATAGGTTGCCATTATGGCAGAAATCACCGGGTGGGAGAATGAGGCAGGTCAGTAGCGCGCGGGATAAAAAAACGCGGCCGAAGCCGCGTCTGAGATAGCGATCGCCCTGAAATTAGCGCGATCGGAAAGCGTAATCAGAAAGAGGTACGCTTGTAGGTGCGGTACTGCGGCTGCCAGAAGTTGTGGGCAATCGCTTTTACCAGCGCATCTTCGGAGGTCACTTCCGCAACGCCCTGCAACTGAGCCGCTTTGGCGACTTCCAGCGCAATGTGCCTGGAGACGTCCTGAATGGTGCTCACTTCCGGCAACAACGGACCTTCACCCTGGTTTGCCAGCGGCGAGCAGTCGGCCAGTGCACGGCTGGAGGCCATCAGCATGCCGTCGGTGATGCGCTTGGCGCCACAGGCCAGTACGCCCAGACCGATGCCGGGGAAAATGTAGGAGTTGTTGCACTGTGGGATCGGGTAAACCTTGTCTTTGTGCTGTACCGGGGCAAACGGGCTGCCGGTTGCTACCAGTGCGGCGCCGTCGGTCCAACGGATGATGTCTTCCGGACGCGCTTCCACGCGGGACGTCGGGTTGGACAGCGGCATCACGATCGGACGGGCGCAGTGGCTGTGCATTTCACGGATGAGCTCTTCCGTGAACAGACCCGGCTGGCCGGATACGCCGATCAGGATGGTCGGTTTGCCGTTACGCATAACGTCCATCAGGGAGATGGCGTCGCTGGTGATGTCCCATTTGGCCAGATTGTCGCTTTTCTGCACCAGTTTGCTCTGGAAGTCGAGCAGGTTCGGCAGTTTGTCGGTCAACAGGCCAAAACGGTCCACCATGAAGACGCGGGCGCGGGCTTCTTCATCGCTCAGGCCTTCGGACTTCATCTGGGCGATGATCTGCTCGGCGATGCCGCAACCGGCGGAACCGGCGCCAAGGAAGGCCACGGTCTGGTCGCGCAGTTGGCTGCCGGCCGCGCGGCTGGCGGCGATCAGGCTGCCCAGCGCCACGGCGGCGGTGCCCTGAATGTCGTCGTTGAAGCTACAGATTTCGTCGCGGTAGCGGTTCAGCAGCGGCATGGCGTTGTTCTGGGCGAAGTCTTCAAACTGCAGCAGCACGTTCGGCCAGCGGCGTTTCACCGCCTGAATGAATTCGTTCACGAACTCATAGTATTCGTCGCCGGTAATGCGCGGGTGACGCCAGCCCATGTACAGCGGGTCGTTAAGCAGTTGCGGGTTGTTGGTGCCGACATCCAGCACCACCGGCAGGGTGTAAGCCGGGCTGATGCCGCCGCAGGCGGTATACAGCGACAGTTTACCGATCGGAATACCCATACCGCCGATGCCCTGGTCGCCCAGACCGAGGATACGTTCGCCGTCCGTCACCACGATGACTTTTACGTTTTGTTTGGTGGCGTTTTGCAGCATATCGTCGATATGCTCGCGGTTGGGGTAGGAGATAAACAGGCCGCGGGCACGACGGTAAATGTCGGAGAAGTGTTCACAGGCGGCGCCCACCGTCGGCGTATAAATGATCGGCATCATTTCGCTGAGGTGGTTTTCCAGCAGACGGTAGAACAGGGTTTCGTTGGTGTCCTGAATGTTACGCAGGTACACGTGCTTTTCCATGTCGTTCTTGAATTCCTGATACTGCCGCCAGGCGCGCTCCGCCTGTTCTTCAATGGTTTCCACCGCTTCGGGCAGCAGGCCGTGCAGGTTGAACTGAGCGCGCTCCGCCTCGGTAAAGGCGCTGCCTTTGTTCAGCAGGGGAAATTCGAGCAGGATAGGGCCGGCATAAGGGATATAAAGCGGGCGTTTACTTTCGTATTCCAATTCCATGACTTTTGACTCTTTGGGTAGCGGAAATCGGTTCGAAGAACCAACGAAACGATAGGATAGCGCGGATCTTAAAGTACCCTAAAAATATGTACAGGGATTGTTAATTAAAATAATTACAGATGACTTGCATATGAAAAATATGTGGGGAAAGTCACATATTGTGCCGCTTCCGGTGGAAAAAGAGAGCGATTGGGAGGCGGTTGTAGTCACACGGTGTGAATTTGCCCCACCATCGGCTCGAAGAGGCGCCGCCATACGAACGTCGGGCGGCGCGCCATACCTCAGTACGCCAGCTCGCGGCGCACATCGGTACAACCGAATGACGCCAGCAACGGCTGGGCCAGGCTCCACTGACTGAGCGCCACATGGCCGGATTCCACCAAAACCGCCCGCTGGATGTCTCTGAACGCCTCGCCGGCCAGATTGACCAGGTTCAACGCCGCCTGCAACGGCGGCAGGCTGGGATTGAACGCGGCGTTTTCCGCATAGCGCCCGGCGTAGCGGCTTCCGCGACGGGTTTCCAGCGCGATGCCGCTGAAGGCTTTACTGTATGGCGCGTGGCTGCGGTTGGCCGCCGCCAGCGCCAACTGATGCAGCGCATCGTCTGTCGTCAGCGCCAGGCCATTATCAATGTCATCCATCAGCAGGGTGTTGATCGCCAGATCGCGCGGGCCAAACGCATCCGGCAGGTAATGGCCGAGCAGCGCGGGCGAACGTCCCGGCAGGCAGATACGCAGTTCGGGCGCGCTATTCAGCTCGTTCATGAACTGGCGGCAGTGTCCGCAGGGCGTGTAGTTGACCGTCACCGCCCGCAGCGCGGGTTCGTCACGCAGCCAGGCATGACTGATGGCGCTTTGCTCGGCGTGGACGGTCTGTTGCAGCGGCATGCCGTCAAACTCCATATTGGCGCCCCAATAGAAGGCGCCGCTAATACCCTGAGCTATCGCGCCGACGTGAAAGTGAGACACCGGCGTCAGCGCGCAGGCGGCGGCCAGCGGCAGCAGGGCGAAGGCCAGACCGTCGGCGTCGAGCTGGCTCTGGGCGCAGATTTCGCTGACATCGTCGGCGCTCAGCATGGCGGCAAAATCATCACGCGCCAGTATCGGCGCCAGCGCGGCTTGCAGCGCCGCAGGCAGTTGCGTGAAAGCGTCGTGAAAGCGTGCTTGCATGATGGTCTCTCTTTCCCGGTTTGCAGGGCGTGTTAACCAGAGTCTGGTCAGACACACGGTAGTTATTTGTGATTATTATCACTTTTTATATGAAATAAATGAAAAAGAAATCACAAATGCGAGATGTCTCGCAGGTTTTGACGGGCGTGCGGGCAGGTATGGGGGAGAGGCGAGCCGTTACCTACGGCAATGGCTCGGATAACCGGAATACCAGAGGCAATCAACGATGGTTATGTCCCCATCAGGCGCACGATCACCGGAAACAGAAACGGGGCGATCAGCGAGGTGATGATGCCGCAAATCACCAGCGCCAGCGAACTGAAGGCGCCTTCCTGAAAGTCGACTTCCGCACAGCGGGCGGTGCCCAGCGCGTGCGACGCCGTGCCCATCGCCAGCCCGCGGGCGGATTTGGCGTGGATTTTCAGCCGGTTGAACAGGGCGTGGCCGAGCACGGCGCCGACAATACCAACCAGAATCACGCACATGGCGCTGATGGCCGGAATGCCGCCGATGGAACTGGCGACCGCCATGGCGATCGGCGTGGTGACCGACTTCGGCAGCACCGAGGCGGCGATTTCCCGCGACGCACCCAGCCACAGGGCGATGACAGTGCCGGAAATGATCGCGGTGACGCTGCCGATAAAACAGACGCTGATGATGGATTTCCAGCGCGCGCGAATCTGATGCAGTTGTTCATATAGCGGAAACGCCAGCGCCACCACCGCCGGTTGCAACAGGCTGTTGAGGATGGCGCTGCCGCTGAAATAGTGGTTGTAGGGGATATCCAGCACCAGCAGCAGCGGGATGATCACCAGCATCGACACCAGCAACGGGTTCAGCAGCGGCATTTTCAGTGTCATCGCCATCTTGCGGGCGCCAAAGAACACCACCAGCGTCAGCGGCAACGACCACCACAGATAAGTCAGCATTATTTTTCTTCCTTCGTGTCTGCGCCGCTCCGGCTGGAGACCTGCCGGTCAGCGTGCATCATCTGGGTGGTATAGCCGACGACGATCATCACCACAAAGGTGCTGACCAGACAGGAGATGACAATCGGGCCAAACTGGTCGCGCAGCACGCCATAGTAGTTCATCACCCCGACCCCGATGGGCACGAACAACAGCGCCATGTAGCGGATCAGCAGATGGCAACCGGGTTTGACCCAACCGGGAGGCAGGATTTGCGATGCCAGCAGCGCGAACAGAATCAGCATGCCGAGGATGCTGCCGGGAATGGTGATGGGAAGTAACGCGGATATCGCATTGCCGGCGAACAGACACAGATAAATCAATGCGAAAGCGCGTAAATACTGCCAGCAAAGGGTGAGGGTACTACGCATAGGGAAAATCCTGATTAACCGAGGCAGTGATGATAACGCTAATATTGTCAGGGTGCTACGAATCACCAAACGCGGCCGGAGGTTTTCCCGGCGCGATCCCGCTGCGGCGGAAAAGGGTCGCCCCGGACGAACCGGGGCAACGTGGGTCAGTGGGGTAGGCCGTAACCGAACGGGAACAGCGGTTTATCGCTGTCGTACGGCAGGTCGGGCTGCTGTTTCAGCACCGCCTGCATGGAGGACGGCAGTTCGAAGGGTAATTTTGCGGTGTAAGCCGCGCCGGAGATCAGCCTGTTCAGCAGCACGCTATCGCTGACGCCGAAGTTGGCGATCAGCGTACGGGTTTTGTCCACGACGTTGGTGAGGACCGCCGGTCGTTCCATATAGACGGTGACCAGCGTCGGCACGCGGGCGCTGGCGCGCACGATGGCCTGATAGTCCGGGTTGTCCGCGCGAAACGCCAGCGAGCCTTCATGATGACGGCTGCCGAAGAAGAAGTTTTTGTGCGGCTGTTCGTACGGGGTGTGGGTGCGAATCAGCGCCACGTCCGCCTGTTCCGGCACATTCACGACGACAAACCCCGCTTCCTGAGCCGCCTTTGCGTCAATGCCGTGCAGCCAGACCCGGCTGCCTTTGCGCAGCGGCAGCAGATTGTTGTTTTGCAGCAATACCAGCGCTCGCGCCTGGGTATCGTCCGCCAGTTGTTGCCAGTCCGTTCTGCCGACGATATCGTCGGCCTGCCCGGCATTGACGTAGGGGCGCTCGAATAACCCGGTCTGGAATTTCTGCTTCAGAATACGGTTGACTGAGGTATCCAGCCGGGCTTCGCTCAGCAGGCCGTCCTGCACGGCTTTCACCAGCACGGCCGAGTCGGTTACGCCGCCGAACTGATCCACCCCGGCGTTAACCGCCTTGATGAAACGCTCGGCGGGCGTCAGGTTTTCCACGCCCCACGGCATGCCGCGCGGCACCGGTTTTTCACCGGGTTTAACGCCGGTCAGGCAGTCGCCTTTGCAGTCATTGGTGATCAGCCAGTCGCTGAGGATCACGCCATCGAAACCGTATTGGCCGCGCAGCAGGTCAGTCAGCAGGAAACGGTTGAACCCGGCGCCGACTTGTTCAATCGGTTTGCCGTGCCAGCGCGCGTTGCGCAGGATGGAGTAAGTGGGCATGATGCCGGCGGCATGGGCTTCAAACGCGCCGGTAAACGGGTCGATATGCCACTGTAAATTGTTTTGGCGGAATAAAGCGTATTTGCCGTAAGCGTTGTGGCTGTCCCAGCCGTCCTGCGCCGCGCCGTAGCCGACCCAGTGTTTCACCACCGAAATCACGCTCTGGCTGTTAAGGCCGTTTTTGCCGTTCTGCATCCCGGTGACGTAACCACGCACCATCTTTTTGGTCAGGTCCGGGTCTTCGCCGAAGGTGCCGTCGATACGCGGCCAGCGCGGTTCGGTCGACAGGTCGGCCTGGGGCGACAGCGCTTCGGTGATGCCGACCGCACGATATTCCTGACGCACGATATCGGCGAAGATTCGCACCCGTTCTTCGTCGCCGATGGCCGCCAGACCGAGGGTTTCCGGCCACTTGCTGAATTTGCCGACCGACACGCTGACGCCGACCAGCGACTGGAATGAATTACGCGGGTCGGTGCTGATGGTGGCGGGGATACCCAGCCGGGTGGCTTCCGCCAGTTGCTGTAGCTTGTTGTTTTCTTCCGCCATCTGGGCCGGGTTATCGCCGGACAGCCGGGTAATAAAGCTGTTGACGTGGCGCTCGGCGATCATGGTTTTGGCGGCGTTGAGGTCGTACTGGTTACCGGCGCCGGTAACGCTGCCGGCGGTAGGGGCGGAGCCGTGCATCATCACCCCGGCCTTTTCGTCCAACGTCATACGTGACACCAGATCCGCTGCGCGTTGCGCCGGCGGCAGGCGCCAGTCTTCGTAGGGATTGAGTTTGCCGTCGCGGTTTAGGTCCTTGAATGTCAGGCCGTCGACGTTAATCAGCGGGGCTTCGCGAGTATCGAGCGTAGCCTGTTGCACCGCCTCCGCCAGTGGAGAAAACAGTAAGGGTAGGGTGGCAACCCAGGGCAGAACCACCGCGGTGTGCGGTGCGCATCGTGATGTCATGTGGTTTTTCTCATTATGTATATACCCGTCATACTTCAAGTTGCAGGTGTGTTGGCTGCGTTACTCGGCCCCTCCTTGGGCCTCGCCCTTTCAGGGCCGCAGCAAGCTGCGTTCAAATCTGCTCCCGGCAGATTTGTCGTTCACCCGAATCACTTACCTGAGTAAGCTCATCGGGATTCACTCTCTTGCCGCCTTCCTGCAACTCGAATTATTTTGGGTATGGGCCAGAGGAAAAAACAGCGGGCGCCCGTGCGTGATATTTCAACGCCAGGTCATTCAACGCCAGATCATTCATCACGACAGACCATCGGGAAAAAGCCAGGACAGGCTGTGTCTGCTGAATGAAATAATGGTGAGCGAACGGCGAGTGCCTGCAATTATTTCTTGCCACGCTATGCCAGTCTTCATTGGGGATTCAAGCAGGGAAATAAAAATTCTGAAGCTGGATCAAAGAATTGTCGCAGGAGATTGCCGGTAGGTGATAATTATTCAATCACCATCATTAGTGATAATTTCTTATTGTGATTTTCCGATTTGAATCGCTGGCAAATAATCAGGAAGAGAGGGAAAACGTATTCGGGAAATAAAGAAAAATGAAACCGGGCGTTATTTGTCGCCCGGTTTGAGGCGCGCGGGATTACCACAACGCCGGGGTGAACACCGCTTGCCGAACCGCCTCGGTTAAGGTTTGTAATTCATCCGGCTGGATGATGAAAGGCGGCATCAGGTAAATCAGCTTGCCGAACGGCCGAATCCATACCCCCTGATCGACAAAGAACCGTTGCAGGCGCGCCATATTTACCGGCTGACGGGTTTCCACCACGCCGATGGCGCCCAGCACCCGCACGTCGGCAACGGTCGGTGCTTCCCTGAGCGGCAGCAACGCCTGACACAACTGCGCTTCAATGGCGGCCACCTGCGCCTGCCAGCGGTTTTCCGCCAGCAGCGTCAGGCTGGCGTGGGCCACGGCGCACGCCAGCGGGTTGCCCATGAAGGTTGGGCCGTGCATGAAACACCCGGCCTCGCCGTTGCTGATGGTATCCGCTACCGCGCGGGTGGTCAGCGTGGCGGAGAGCGTCATGTAACCGCCGGTCAGCGCCTTGCCGAGGCACAGGATATCCGGCGTGATTCCGGCGTGCTCGCAGGCGAACAGGCGCCCGGTGCGGCCAAACCCGGTGGCGATTTCGTCGGCGATCAGCAGAATGCCGTATTGATTGCATAACTGGCGGACCTGACGCAGATACTCAGGATGATAAAACCGCATGCCGCCCGCGCCCTGCACGATCGGCTCCAGGATCACCGCGGCGATTTCATGCTGATGTTGTTGCAACAGCGTGCTGAACGGCGTGATGTCTTCCGGTTGCCACGGCTGGTCAAACCGGCAGCGCGGCGCGTCGGCGAACAGATGCGGCGGCAGATAGCCCTGATAGAGGCTGTGCATCGAATTTTCCGGGTCGCACACCGACATGGCGCCAAAGGTATCGCCATGATAGCCGTGCCGCAGCGTCAGGAACCGCTGGCGGCGCTCCCCGCGCGCCTGCCAGTATTGCAGCGCCATCTTCATCGCCACTTCCACCGCCACCGAGCCGGAATCCGCCAGAAATACGCACTCCAGCGCCGCCGGGGTGATCGCTACCAACTGTCGGCACAACGCCACCGCCGCCGGATGAGTGATGCCGCCGAACATCACGTGCGACATCTGCGCCAGCTGATCCGTCAGCGCCTGATTCAGCCGCGGATGGTTATAGCCGTGAATGGCGGCCCACCATGAGGACATGCCATCCACCAGTTGGCGGCCGTCGGCCAGTTGCAACCGGCAGCCGCTGGCGGCGGTCACCGGGTAACACGGCAGGGGAGCGGTCATGGAGGTGTAGGGGTGCCAGATATGGCGCTGGTCGAAGGTCAGGTCATCCGGAGTCATACTTGTAAACCAATTGAACATCAATTTGGTTGACAGTATACCCACATAAACTACACTGGCGATACTTTTTTACCCGGAGCAATGATGATGACCGAACGCGTAAACTGGACACTGGAACAGGCGCAGGCCCTGTTCGATAAACCGTTTCTGGAACTGATGTTTGAAGCGCAACAGGTGCACCGTCAGCACTTTGATCCCCGTCAGGTGCAGGTCAGCACGCTGTTATCCATCAAAACCGGCGCCTGCCCGGAAGACTGCAAATACTGCCCGCAAAGCGCCCGTTACCGCACCGGCATTGAAACCGAACGGCTGATGCAGGTCGAGCAGGTGTTGGATTCCGCCCGCCAGGCCAAAGCGGCCGGCTCTACCCGTTTCTGCATGGGGGCGGCGTGGAAAAACCCCCATGAACGCGATATGCCGTATCTGGAATCGATGGTGCGCGGCGTAAAAGAGATGGGTATGGAAACCTGCATGACGCTGGGTACGCTGCATGGCGATCAGGCTGAACGGCTGGCGGCGGCCGGGCTCGATTTCTACAACCACAATCTGGACACCTCGCCGGAGTTTTACGGCAATATCATCACCACCCGTACTTATCAGGAACGGCTGGATACGCTGGGCAAAGTACGCGGGGCTGGCATCAAAGTGTGCTCCGGCGGCATCGTCGGCCTGGGGGAAACGGTGCGTGACCGCGCCGGGTTGCTGGTGCAACTGGCGAATCTGCCGACGCCGCCGGAAAGCGTGCCGATCAACATGCTGGTGAAAGTGAAGGGGACGCCGCTGGCGGAAACCGAGGATGTGGACCCGTTCGATTTTATCCGTACCATCGCCGTGGCGCGTATCATGATGCCGGCTTCCTACGTGAGGCTGTCGGCCGGGCGCGAGCAGATGAGCGAGCAGACGCAGGCGATGTGTTTCATGGCCGGCGCCAATTCGATCTTCTACGGCTGCAAGCTGTTGACCACGCCGAACCCGAAAGAAGACAAGGACTTGCAGCTATTTCGCAAACTGGGGCTTAACCCGCAGCAGACCCAGACCGAATACGGCGACAACCAGCAACAGCAGCATCTGGCTGAACGACTGCTGCACGCCGACACCGAGCATTACTACAACGCGGCGGTGTAAATGGGCTGGCAACAACGGATCGATCAGGCGCTGGCGCAACGGCAGGCGGAAGACGCCTACCGGGTGCGCTTATCTAATGACGGCGGCAGCGGGCGCTGGCTGGTGCGCCAGCCGCACCGTTACCTCAATTTCTCCTGTAATGACTACCTGGGGCTGAGCCAGCATCCGGCGATTGTGCGCGCCTGGCAGCAGGGTGCAGAGCGTTACGGCGTGGGCAGCGGCGGCTCCGGCCATGTAACCGGGTATACCACCGCGCACGAGCAGTTGGAGCAGCAACTGGCGGACTGGCTGGGGTATGACCGGGCGCTGTTGATGATCTCCGGGTTCGCCGCCAATCAGGCGGTGGTGACGGCGCTACTGACGGAGGGGGACCGTATTCTGGCGGATCGCCTCAGCCATGCTTCGCTACTGGAGGCGGCCAGCCTATCGCCCGCCACTTTACGCCGTTTTCACCATAATCAGCCGGATTCGTTGCAGCAACTGCTGGAAAAACCGGCCGGCGGCCAGACGCTGGCGGTCACCGAAGGGGTGTTCAGTATGGATGGCGACACCGCACCGCTGGCGGCGTTGCACGCGCGCTGTCGCGATCACGGCGCCTGGCTGATGGTGGATGATGCCCACGGCATCGGCATCGTCGGGGAACAGGGGCGCGGTTGTTGCTGGCAGCAAGGGGTGAAACCCGAATTGCTGATTGTTACTTTCGGCAAAGCGTTCGGCGTTAGCGGGGCGGCGGTGTTGTGCAGCCAGCCGGTGGCGGAATACCTGTTGCAGTTCGCCCGTCACCTGATTTACAGCACCGCCATGCCGCCGGCGCAGGCGTGCGCGCTGGACGCGGCGCTGGCGGTCGTGCGCGGCGCCGATGGCGAGGCCAGGCGCGATGCGCTGGCGCAGTTGGTCCGCCGCTTCCGCGACGGCGCAGCCGGGTTGCCGTTTCGTCTGTTGGCGTCGGCGAGCGCGATCCAACCGCTGATTGTCGGCGATAACGCCTGGGCGCTGGCATTGGCGCAGCAACTGCGCACGCAAGGGCTGTGGGTGAACGCGATACGGCCGCCCACCGTGCCGCCGGGCACCGCCCGTCTGCGCATTACCCTGACCGCCAGCCATCAGCCGGAGGATATCGACCGTCTGCTGGAGGTGTTGTATGACGCCGGTTAACCTGCCCTCCCTGTCGTCTCCTCCCCATAAACAGGCAATTGCCCGCGCCTTCGGCCGGGCGGCCGGGTATTACGACCGTTTTGCCGCCTTGCAGCGTGAGAGTGGAGAACAGTTGATGACGCTGGTCGGCAACCATGCCGGCAGCGAGGTGCTGGATGCCGGTTGCGGCACCGGCTATTTCAGCGCCCGCTGGCAAGCGAGCGGGAAGCAGGTGACGGCGCTGGATTTGTCGACGGAGATGCTGGCGATAGCGCGCCAGCGGCAGGCGGCGACGCGCTATCTACAGGGCGATATCGAACATCTGCCGTTAGCGGACGGCAGCGTGGATATCAGCTTCAGCAACATGGCGATGCAGTGGTGCGACGATTTTGACGCCGGGCTGGCTGAACTTTACCGGGTCACCCGGCCGGGCGGGGCGATTGCCATCTGCACGCTGGCGGAAGGCACGCTGGCCGAGCTGGATACGGCCTGGCAGCGACTGGACGGTTCCCGGCGCATTAACCGCTTTATGTCGTCGGAGGCGATCGTCTCCGCCTGCCGCCTTTACCACGCCGATGTCTCGCTGGCACCGGTGACCTGCTATTTCCCCGATGTGCTGACCCTGATGCGTTCGGTCAAGGGGGTGGGCGCCACCTGGCTGCGCAACGGCCGTGAACACGGCGGACTGAGCCGCCGACAACTGACGGCGCTGACCGCGCATTATGACCATCATCCGCAGGGCTATCCC
The DNA here is from genome assembly GCF_000406145.1 of Dickeya dadantii NCPPB 898. Taxonomy (NCBI): domain Bacteria; kingdom Pseudomonadati; phylum Pseudomonadota; class Gammaproteobacteria; order Enterobacterales; family Pectobacteriaceae; genus Dickeya; species Dickeya dadantii. Next base: position 1,904,886 of record NZ_CM001976.1, read on the forward strand.
TTGACGTATCAACGTGTTTTTGGAGTGATTCACCGTGACTGAACGCTGGTTTGTTACCGGAACCGACACTGAAGTCGGTAAGACAGTCGCCAGCGTGGCGCTGTTGCAGGCTGCCCGCCAGGCCGGATACCGTACCGCCGGGTATAAACCGGTGGCTTCCGGCTGCGAGGTGACGCCGCAAGGCATCCGCAACGGCGATGCCTTGCAGTTGCAGGCCAACAGCAGCGTGGCGCTGCCTTACGACGCGGTCAACCCGCTGGCGTTTCTGGAGCCGACGTCGCCCCATATTGTCAGCGCCGTGGAAAAGCGGCCGATTGCATTCTCCACCCTCAGCGACGGTTTGCGCGCGCTGGAGCGGCAGGCGGACTGGGTGCTGGTAGAGGGCGCCGGCGGCTGGTTTACGCCGCTTTCCGAGCGGCATACCTTCGCCGACTGGGTGCGGGAAGAGACGCTGCCGGTGATTCTGGTGGTGGGGGTGAAGCTGGGGTGCATCAATCACGCCATGCTGACGGCACAGGCGGTGCGGCAAGCCGGTTTGCGGCTGGCGGGCTGGATCGCCAACGTTGTTCAGCCGCCTGACCGTCGCCATCAGGCTTACCTGCAAACGCTGCAAGAGCGGATTCCGGCGCCGATGCTGGGGGAAATCCCTTACTTATCCTTGCCAATTCAGCAGGATATTGGCGATTACTTAAACATCACTTTACTGAGCGGTTAATGATTTTGAGTAAATGTTGCATGAATCGCAGTTTTTTCCCTTCTTCTGATTGAAATTGATAGAAAAAACCATCTTGAAAATGGGTGCTGAATCCACAGGGCCAGTGGTTTTTCCTCTTGCTAAGTCTGTGTCATTTAGCACTTTTTTTTATAATGATCGCCGGGTCAAACACGGAAATCTTGTTTAAAAGCGCCTTGCGCTGTCGTGGCGGGTAAAGACGGTGAAAGACGCCAATACAGGAGGCGCGGGCGCTTGTGGGAGTTATCCACCATTTCTGTGGATAACTGTGTGTATTAGGGTTAGAAAAAACGCGCCAGCCAAGAGCCGGCGCGGGTTGCGCCTGGTTTGATGCTAATCTCCGCTTTTTTATAAAATCATTTAAAATCAAATAATTAATTAAAAGCAAGTCACTTTTGTTGCAACGAGAGCCGTTTGAATAAATCACCGGCACTGGTCGTAGCAGATAATTTGAGAAACTGCATTTCTGGGGATAAATGCGTCATTTTTTACTGGATTAGCAACATCACTCTGTGCTAGTCAACCAGGACGCTATCGTTGTGCTGTCAATGGTTAAGAATTGCTTGATGCTGTTTTTATATCCAGTAATATGTAACTGGCAAATCTGACCGGGGATTTCATACTAGCTTGTGTCTCTCCCTGCCGACGACGCTGGCCTAACCCGCTGATGTCCGTTGCGTGATTCCAACCGTTTTTTATCCGAGTGTCTTATCCATGAGTAAAGCGTTCAAACTGCATTCTGATTTCAAACCCGCCGGCGATCAGCCCGAGGCGATACGCCGCCTGGAAGAAGGGCTGGAAGACGGGCTGGCGCATCAGACGCTATTGGGGGTCACGGGGTCCGGTAAAACGTTCACCATCGCCAATGTGATCGCCGACCTTAACCGGCCGACCATGGTGCTGGCGCCCAACAAGACGCTGGCGGCGCAGCTGTATGGCGAAATGAAAGCGTTTTTTCCGGAGAATGCGGTGGAGTATTTCGTTTCTTACTACGACTACTACCAGCCCGAAGCCTATGTGCCGAGTTCGGACACCTTCATCGAGAAGGACGCCTCGGTCAACGAACACATCGAACAGATGCGGTTGTCCGCCACCAAGGCGCTGCTGGAACGGCGCGACGTGGTGGTGGTGGCGTCGGTGTCCGCCATTTACGGTCTGGGCGATCCGGACCTGTATCTGAAGATGATGCTGCATCTGACGCAGGGCATGTTGATCGACCAGCGCGCCATCCTGCGGCGGCTGGCGGAGTTGCAGTACGCCCGCAACGACCAGGCGTTTTCGCGCGGCACCTTTCGTGTGCGCGGCGAGATCATCGATATTTTTCCGGCGGAATCCGAAGACATCGCCCTGCGGGTGGAGCTGTTCGACGAAGAAGTGGAACGGCTGTCGCTGTTCGACCCGCTCACCGGGCATATTGTGCAGACGGTGCCGCGCTACACCATCTACCCCAAAACTCACTATGTCACGCCGCGCGAACGCATCCTGCAGGCGATGGAGGAGATCAAGGTCGAGCTGGCGGAGCGCCGTCAGGTGCTGCTGGCCAGCAATAAGTTGCTGGAGGAACAGCGGCTGGCGCAGCGCACCACCTTCGATCTGGAAATGATGAATGAGCTGGGTTACTGCTCCGGCATTGAAAACTACTCCCGCTTTCTGTCCGGCCGCGGGCCGGGCGAACCGCCGCCGACGCTGTTCGACTATCTGCCGGCCGACGGTCTGCTGGTGATCGACGAATCCCACGTCACCATTCCGCAACTGGGCGGCATGTACCGCGGTGACCGCGCGCGCAAGGAAACGCTGGTGGAGTACGGCTTTCGTCTGCCGTCGGCGCTGGACAACCGGCCGATGAAATTCGAGGAGTTCGAAGCGCTGGCGCCGCAGGCGATCTATGTATCGGCGACGCCGGGCAATTACGAACTGGAAAAATCCGGCGGCGAGGTGATCGATCAGGTGGTGCGGCCGACCGGCCTGCTGGACCCGGAGCTGGAAGTGCGCCCGGTAACCACTCAGGTGGATGATTTGCTGTCGGAAATCCGCAAACGCGCCGTTATCAACGAGCGCGTGCTGGTCACCACCCTGACCAAGCGGATGGCGGAGGACCTGACCGAGTATCTGGAAGAGCACGGCGAGCGGGTGCGTTACCTGCACTCCGATATTGATACCGTGGAGCGGGTGGAGATCATCCGCGATTTGCGTCTGGGCGAGTTCGACGTACTGGTGGGCATCAACCTGCTGCGTGAAGGTCTGGACATGCCGGAAGTATCGCTGGTGGCGATTCTGGATGCCGACAAAGAGGGGTTCCTGCGTTCGGAACGCTCGCTGATTCAGACCATCGGCCGGGCGGCGCGTAACCTCAACGGCAAGGCGATTTTGTATGCCGACAAGATTACGCCGTCGATGGAGCGCGCCATGAATGAAACCCAGCGCCGCCGCGAGAAACAGCAGGCGTACAACGAGCAACACGGCATCGTGCCGCAGGGCCTCAATAAAAAGATTGGCGACATCCTGCAGATTGGTCAGTCGGCCAACGGCCGGGGTAAAGGGCGCGGCAAGAAAGCAGCCGAACCGGCAGCCCATTACCAACAACTGTCGCCGAAAGCGCTGGATCAAAAAATCCGCGAGCTGGAAAGTCAGATGCTGGCCCATGCGCAGAATCTGGAATTCGAGGAAGCCGCTCGTCTGCGCGACGAGATTCACGCGCTGCGCGAACAGTTTATCGCCGCGTCCTGATGATTACCGGCGTTGCCGGCCGGCGGTATGGCGGTGCTGGGCGTATACACAGAGGCGGAGCCTATACACAGCCTATACACATAGAGAGACTGAGTGATGAAAAATCCGATTCCTGGCGTAGACGTGCTGTTCGTGGCTGGTTTTGGCCCGATAACGGTGTCCGTTGCGGCCAGCCAGACGTTCTATCAGACGATGTTGAACCTGCCGCTGAAACCGATGGCGGGTAATGAAGACTACCTCACCAGCGACGAGCTGGGCGGCGTGAAGCATTTCGCCCTATGGCCGCTGGCGCAGGCCAGCCAGTCCTGTTTCGGCAGTGATGACTGGCCGCCGGCGTACCCGACGCCGCAGGGCTGGATGGAACTGGAGGTGGCGGATATCGCCGCCGCCACAGAGGCGATCAAACAGCAAGGCTATCCGCTGCTGGTGGATAATCGGCTGGAACCCTGGGGGCAGACGGTCACCCGTTTCCTCAGCCCGGAGGGCCTGCTGCTGGGCGTGACCCATACGCCGTGGCTCAGAGACTGAACCTCAGACAGGACAAAGCCCCAGCGACTGTGCCGCCTGTTCCAGCGCCGCGCGCAACAGCACGCGATCGTGGTGGTGCGGCACGTCCTGCGCTCCCAGCGGCTGTTGGATAATCAGGCGGTCGTCCACCCCGCGGGTGTCCGTTCGGGGTGCGACGACCACGGCGTCAATGATGCGCCGGTCAATTTTGCTCTCGATGAGCTGCAACTTCTGCGCCAGCGTCAGACGGGTGGCGATCTGACTTTGTTCATCCCCCAGATTCCCGATGTACACCACCGGCGCGCGGGCGTCATGCAGCGATTGCGCCAGATCGGCGAGCAGTAAAGGCGGCATCAGGCTGGTGAGAAAGCTGCCGGGGCCGATCAGGATCAGGTCCGCCTCGGCAATGGCCGTCAGCGCTTCCTGTGTGGCGGGGGCGGCCGGGTAGAGCATCAGATCCTGCGGCAGGGTGGCGAGCTGGTCCACCGCCACTTCGCCGTACACTGGATTGCCCAGTGTATCAATCGCCAGCAGGTCCACCGGTTGCTCCGACATCGGGATCAGCAGCGCGTCCACCTTGAGCAGGTTGCGTATCAGGTTGATGGCTTCCAGCGGACGCACGCTGAGGTGATCCATCGCCTTAAGCATCAGATTGCCGAGATTGTGACCGGACAGTTCGCCGTTGCCGCTGAAGCGGTATTCGAACATCGCCGACGCCACGCTGGGGGCGGTGATCAACTGGTTCAGGCAGTTGCGGGTGTCGCCCCAGGCAATGCCGCCTTCCGAACGGCGAATGCGCCCGGTGGAGCCGCCATTGTCGGTCGTGGTGACGATGCCGGTCAGCCGCGATCCCAGAAAGGAGAGCGACGACATGACGCGCCCCAATCCGTGGCCGCCGCCCAGCGCCACAACACGATCCAGCTCCGCCAATGTGCGATTCCCCATAAATACCCTTATCTTTCGGTTATCTGCCGTAAAAAGTAGCGGATATATAGCACATCTTTCATTGAAGCAGCATCAGCGCCGACAGAAATTTTCAGCGCACCATCGCTGGATGGTTACAGGTCATACACTCTGTCGCGAAAAAGCGACGTTTGACGGTGCAGCAAATGCCTGTCGGCTAACCAGAAAGCGGGTAGCCGCAGAGGCGCTTTTCAGTGGAAATCAGTGAGTAACCGATAATCGTCAATAACAGGAAAGCAGATTTTTTAAAATATGATGGTCTTATAAAGAGTGTAATAAAGTATGCTGTTATATTTTTAAGGATATTTTTTATCTTTTTGTTTTTTAATTACATTTATATTTATTCTCTGCAGATTTGGCCGTGGTAAATAAAAAATACGCACAGATGAATCACACTGTTATGGTCTAAATAATACAGACTGTTTATGTCCATTTATTCCCGCCCATTTTAAGATCCCTGCCGGTTGTATTCCGCCGCCGGCGTGAGTACGGCAGGCGCTGTTTTGTTCGGCGCGCGTCGGCGATATTCCCCATCTCGGCCTGCGCCCGGCCGATAAGTAAATCGATAGCAGGGCTGTTTGCAGTCCAGAGGTAAGACATGTTCGGACTCGATGCATTTCATCTGGCAAGGATCCAGTTTGCGTTCACGGTATCCTTCCATATCATTTTTCCCGCCATCACCATCGGGCTGGCCAGTTTTCTGGCGGTGCTGGAAGGACTATGGCTAAAAACCAAAAACCGCGACTACCGCGATCTCTATCATTTCTGGTCGAAAATCTTTGCCGTTAACTTTGGCATGGGCGTGGTGTCCGGCCTGGTGATGGCCTACCAGTTTGGCACCAACTGGAGCGGGTTTTCCCAGTTTGCCGGCAGTATCACCGGCCCGTTGCTGACCTATGAGGTGCTGACCGCCTTTTTTCTGGAGGCCGGTTTTCTCGGCGTCATGCTGTTTGGCTGGCAGCGGGTCGGGCCGGGGTTGCACTTCTTCGCCACCTGCATGGTGGCGCTGGGCACCATCATTTCCACCTTCTGGATCCTCGCTTCCAACAGCTGGATGCAGACCCCGCAGGGCCACGAAATCCATAATGGCGTGGTGGTGCCGGTGGACTGGCTGGCAGTGATCTTCAACCCATCTTTCCCATACCGTCTGATGCACATGGCGACGGCGGCGTTTCTTGCCAGCGCTTTTTTTGTCGGCGCGTCCGCCGCCTGGCATCTGCTGCGCAACAACGACACGCCGGCGATTCGCAAAATGCTGTCGATGGCGCTCTGGATGGCGTTAATCGTTGCGCCGGTTCAGGCGATGCTGGGAGACATGCACGGTCTGAATACGCTGAAATACCAGCCGGCCAAGATCGCGGCGATTGAAGGGCACTGGGATAACCCGCCCGGCGAGCCGACGCCGCTGATTTTGTTTGGCTGGCCGGATATGGAACAGGAAACCACCCGCTATGCGTTGGAAATCCCTTATCTGGGCAGCCTGATCCTGACCCACCGCCTGGACCAGCAGGTGCCGGCATTGAAAAACTTCCCGAAAGAAGAGCGGCCTAATTCGACGGTGGTGTTCTGGTCGTTTCGTATCATGGTCGGGCTGGGAATGCTGATGATCCTGCTGGGCGTTATCGGTCTGTGGCTGCGCTGGCGCCGCCGGTTGTATCAGTCGCGGCCGTTTTTGTGGTTCACCCTGCTGATGGGACCGTCGGGGCTGATCGCCATTCTGGCGGGGTGGTTTACCACCGAGGTGGGGCGCCAGCCGTGGGTGGTTTACGGTTTACAGCGCACCCGCGACGCGGTATCGGCGCACGGCGATCTGCAAATGAGCATCAGTCTGCTGCTGTTTATCGCGGTGTATCTGTCGGTATTCGGCGTCGGTTATGTCTATCTGGTGCGGCTGATTAAGAAAGGACCGCAAGCGGGAGAAGGCGATGCCGTGCCTGGCGGCGGGCCGGGGCAGCAATCCACACCGGCGCGGCCGCTGTCCGCGGTAGCGGAAACGCTGGAAGAGGGGAAATAACGTGGGTATCGAACTTTCTGTTATCTGGTTCGCCATCATCATCTTCGCCACGCTGATGTACATCGTGATGGACGGCTTTGATCTGGGCATCGGTATTTTGTTTCCGTTTCATCGCCATGCCGCCGACCGGGACCTGATGGTCAATACCGTCGCGCCGGTGTGGGATGGCAACGAAACCTGGCTGGTGCTGGGCGGTGCCGGGTTGTTTGGCGCGTTCCCGCTGGCCTACGCGGTGATTGTGGATGCGTTGACCATTCCGCTGACGCTGATGCTGGTTGGGCTGATTTTTCGCGGCGTCGCGTTTGAGTTTCGCTTCAAGGCGACGCCATCGCACCGTCCGTTCTGGGATCAGGCTTTTATGTGGGGTTCGCTGGTCGCCACCTTCTTTCAGGGCGTTACCGTCGGCGCGGTGCTCAACGGCTTTGAGGTGACCGATCGCCATTTCTCCGGCCCGGTATTGGGCTGGTTGACGCCGTTTTCGCTGTTCTGCGGCGTCGGGCTGGTGGTGGCGTATGCGTTGCTGGGGTGTACCTGGCTTATCATGAAAACCGGGCAGGAGCTGCATTGCCGCATGTCCGCGCTGGCGCCGTCGCTGGTGGTGGCGTTGCTGACGGTGATCGTGGTGATCAGTCTGTGGACCCCGCTGGCGCATCCGGCGATCAAACAGCGCTGGTTTTCACTGCCTAACCTGTTCTGGTTCCTGCCGGTGCCGCTACTGGTGGCGGCCTGTGCGGCGGGAATAATACGCGGCGTGCGCCGTCACGCGCATTATTCGCCGTTCCTGCTGACGCTGGCGCTGATTTTCTTAGGCTTCACCGGGCTTGGCATCAGCCTGTGGCCGATGATCATTCCGCCGTCGCTGACGCTGTGGGACGCCGCCGCGCCGGCGCAGAGTCAGGGGTTCATGCTGGTCGGCGCGTTGCTGATCATTCCGGTGATCCTCGGTTATACCTTCTGGAGCTACTACGTCTTCCGGGGAAAAGTCCGGCCGGATGAGGGGTATCACTGATGAAACCTTTTGCCGTCAGAGCGGCTTTTAAGGGCGATGGCATAAACATGGCGACCTCGCAAAAGCCGGTTCAACCGCTGTGGCGGCGACTGGTATGGATGGCGGTGTTATGGAGCGCCAGCGTGCTGGCGCTGGGTGTGGTCGCCACGCTGTTTCGCCTGCTGATGACCGCCGCCGGGCTGAAAACGCACTGATTATCCGCTGTCTTTTGTATCCGCAATTTTTATCCGCATCCGACGCCCGCCGGTTGTCCGGCGGGCATATTCCTTTAACCGGGTAAACCGGTTCATTTCGTATGCCTTACCTCCAGAGGGGTAGGGGATAAGCGTCATCCTATGACCCAGGTCAGGAAAGCTGAGTGGATTTCCGCTATGCTGAGCGCCAAAATAGTGAATGAAATCCGCTATATACAGGTTTATATACCGCATTTTCAGTGACGGATAACCTGATTTGGCGATAGACTTCATGAAGCAATCACGGTTGTTCGGCGTCGGTGAAACCACGCCGGGAAATCAAACTCCTAGCCCCGGAGCCTAAGTTCGCGCGCAAGCGAGGATAAGGTTCCCTGGCCGTGGCCGATGGTCACCAGGGTGCAGGGTAGAAATGCCCGCATCTCCCGTATTTGGAAAGGTGTTTATGGTGAGTCAACTGACCGATGCGTTTGCGCGCAAGTTTTATTATTTGCGCCTGTCGATAACGGACGTCTGTAATTTCCGCTGTACCTATTGTCTGCCGGACGGCTACCAGCCGAATGGTGCGACGCCCCATCGTTTTCTGTCGCTGGATGAAATCCGCCGCGTCGGCCGGGCATTTGCCGATCTGGGCACCGAAAAGGTACGCCTGACTGGCGGCGAGCCGTCTTTGCGCCGGGATTTTGTCGACATTATTGCCGCTATCCGCGAAAACCCGGCGATCCGCACGCTGGCGGTGACCACCAACGGTTACCGGCTGGCACGGGATGTGGCAAGCTGGCGCGAAGCCGGGCTGACGGCGCTTAACGTCAGCGTCGACAGCCTGGATCCTCGTCAGTTTCACGCCATTACCGGGCAGGACAAATTTCGTCAGGTGATGGACGGCATCGATGCCGCTTTCGCCAACGGATTTCGACGGGTGAAAGTCAATACCGTACTGATGCGCGATATCAACGACAGCAGCCTGCACACCTTTCTCGACTGGATCCGCACCCGGCCGATCCAACTGCGCTTTATTGAACTGATGGAAACCGGCGACGGGCGGGAGATGTTCCGCCGTCACCATGTGTCCGGTCAGGTGATCCGCGAGCGTCTGTTGCAGCAAGGCTGGCAACAACAGGAGCGAGCGCGCAGCGACGGCCCGGCGCAGGTGTTCTCGCACCCGGATTATCAGGGTGAGGTGGGGTTGATCATGCCGTATGAGAAAGACTTTTGTCAGAGCTGCAATCGGCTGCGGGTATCGGCCATCGGCAATCTGCACCTGTGCCTGTTTGGCGAGCAGGGCATCCCGCTGCGCGATTTGCTGACGGATGACGACCAGCAGGAGGCGCTGAAGCTGCGTATTTCCGGCGGCCTGAGCAGCAAACGGCAGTCGCATTTCCTGCACGACGGCAACAGCGGCATTACCCCGAATCTGTCCTTTATCGGCGGCTGAACAGGCCGCGCAATAGCGTTAAGGAGTGTTTATGAGCAAGGTCAGCAGCGAATTTATTCCTCTGCGCGTGGCGGTGATGACGGTGTCGTCACGCCGCACCGCCGCCGACGATACGTCCGGCGATTATCTGCGTGAAGCGTTGCAACATGACGGGCATCATCTGGCCGGCAGCACGATTGTCGGCGAAAACCTGTACCAGATCCGCGCGCAGGTTTCCGCCTGGGTAGCCAGCGACGACGTACAGGTTATCCTGATCAATGGCGGCACCGGCTTTACGCCGGGCGACCTGGTGCCGGAGGCCGTCCGGGTGCTGTTCGACCGGGAGATCGACGGATTCGGCGAACTGTTCCGCATGGTGTCGTACGAAGAGATCGGCACCGCTACCATTCAGTCCCGCGCCATTGCCGGGCTGGCTAACCAGACGGCGATTTTCGGCGTGCCGGGGTCGACCAAAGCCTGTCACACCGCCTGGGAACGCATTATCCGCGAGCAACTGGATGCGCGCCAGAAACCCTGTAACCTCTATCCCCATTTGAAAAAGTAAGCTGTTATGTCACAACTGACCCACATTAACGCAGCCGGTGAAGCGGCGATGGTGGATGTTTCCGACAAGGCGGACACGGTGCGCGAAGCGCGCGCCGAAGCCTTTGTGGAAATGGCGCCGCAAACTCTAGCCATGATCATCGACGGGCGGCACCACAAGGGCGATGTCTTCGCCACCGCGCGTATCGCCGGCATCCAGGCCGCCAAGCGCACCTGGGAACTGATCCCGCTGTGCCATCCGCTGTTGCTGAGCAAAGTGGCGGTGGAGCTGGAAGCCCAGCCGGAGCACAACCGGGTGCGGATTGAATCCCTGTGCCGGCTGACCGGCAAGACCGGTGTGGAAATGGAAGCATTGACCGCGGCCTCGGTGGCGGCGCTGACCATTTACGATATGTGCAAAGCGGTGCAGAAAGATATGGTGATCGGCCCGGTGCGGCTGCTGGCGAAAAGCGGCGGCAAATCCGGCGACTTCAGGGCGGAGGCATCATGATTACCGTGTTGTTTTTTGCGCAGGTGCGGGAACTGACCGGCACCGACCGGCTCTCGCTGGCGGCGGAATACCGGGACGTGGCGTCGTTGCGACAGGCATTGTGCGCGCAGGGTGACCGCTGGGCGCTGGCGCTGGAAGACGGCAAGTTGCTGGCGGCGGTGAATCAGACGCTGGTGGCGATGTCGCACCCGCTGAGCGATGGCGATGAAGTGGCGTTTTTCCCGCCGGTGACCGGAGGCTGAATATGGAGACGCGCATTCGGGTAGGGGAAGCGCCGTTCAGCGTGGGCGACGAGTACGCCTGGCTGGCGGCGAGCGATGCGGACGGTGCGGTGGTGACGTTCACCGGCAAAGTCCGTAATCACAATCTGGGCGAGCACGTCAGCGCGCTGACGCTGGAACATTATCCGGGTATGACGGAAAAGGCGCTGACCGAGATTGTCGACGCGGCGCGGCAGCGCTGGCCGATTCAGCGTGTGAGCCTGATCCACCGTGTCGGCGCGCTCTATCCCGGCGACGAGATCGTGTTTGTCGGCGTCAGCGGCGCCCACCGCCATGCATCGTTCGATGCGGCGCAATTCATCATGGATTACCTCAAAACGCGTGCGCCGTTCTGGAAACGGGAAGCGACGTCGGATGGCGACCGTTGGGTGGACGCCCGCGATAGCGATCGGCAGGCCGCAGAACGCTGGTAATGGCAGAGACGGCGGATTGATTGCCGCCGCTGTATGATTCGTGACGGAATAATTTCACCGGCTAAAAAAAAGCGATAAAAAGCAGTAAATTATAAATTTTGCATTAGAATAATGTTAAGGGAATAATTAATAAGAATCATTTTTATTTCCATTTTAGTGCAACGATAATGAGCCAGCGGTTATGTTCCGCCTGATTCGCTTTTATTGTCATACAGTTAATTGCCATACAGTGAAAAGGATAATGGTATGAAACGGCGTATTGCTTCCCTGTTCCCCGCCACCCTGCTGGCGTCTTCCCTGATGATGGGATTCTCCTTCGGCGCGCAGGCGGAGGATGAAGGTCTTGTGATTTACAACGCGCAACACGAAAACCTGGTGAAATCCTGGGTAGACGGTTTTACTCAGGACACCGGCATCAAAGTCACGCTGCGTAATGGCGGCGACAGCGAATTGGGCAACCAACTGGTGCAGGAAGGCAATTCCTCGCCGGCCGACGTATTCCTGACCGAAAACTCACCGTCAATGGTGCTGGTGGATAACGCCAACCTGTTCGCGCCGCTGGATGCCGGTACGCTGGAGCAGGTGGCGCCGCAGTATCGTCCGTCCCACGGTCGTTGGATCGGCATCGCCGCCCGCTCGACGGTGTTTGTTTACAACCCGGAAAAACTGACCGAAGCGCAACTGCCGAAGTCTCTGATGGATCTGGCCAAACCGGAATGGAAAGGCCGCTGGGCAGCGTCTCCGTCCGGCGCCGACTTCCAGGCGATCGTCAGCGCGATGCTGGAGCTGAAAGGCGAAAAAGCGACGCTGGAATGGCTGAAGGCGATGAAAACCAACTTCACCGCCTATAAAGGCAACAGCACGGTGATGAAAGCAGTGAACGCCGGTCAGATCGACAGCGGCGTTATTTACCACTACTACCCGTTTGTCGACGGCGCTAAGACCGGCGAAAACAGCAAAAATATCCGCCTGTACTACTTCAAACATCAGGATCCGGGCGCGTTCGTCAGCATCTCCGGCGGCGGCGTGTTGGCATCCAGCAAGCATAAACAACAGGCTCAGGCTTTCATCAAGTGGATCACCGGCAAGAAAGGCCAGGACGTGCTGCGCACCAACACCGCCTTTGAATACGCGGTGGGCGTGAATGCCGAATCCAACCCGAAACTGGTGCCGCTGAAAGACCTGCAGTCGCCGAAAGTCGATGCTGCCAAACTCAACGGCAAGAAAGTGGTTGAACTGATGACCGAAGCAGGCCTGCTGTAATGCGTCAGTGCAAGGCGGGAGTACAATAAGCCATATGGCCGATGTGGAATGGAAAGTCGCCGGCGTCGGTGTGACCCACCCGGCGCGACCAGGGGCGCGGCCATACCGGATAGCCGGCGGCGGCATGGCGTTGGTGGCCTTGCTGTTGTCGTTGCTGGCGTTGTTGCCGCTGGGTTTCGTGGTGGGCATCACCCTCGAAACCGACTGGGATACGATAAAAGCGCTGGTGTTCCGGCCGCGGGTCGGGGAACTGCTGCTTAATACCGTATTGCTGGTGGCGGTGACGCTACCGCTCTGCACGCTGCTCGGGGTGGGCGCTGGCCTGGCTGACCGAGCGCACCACATTGCCGGGCCGTCGCGCGTGGTCGCTGTTGTTGACCGCGCCGCTGGCGGTGCCGGCCTTTGTTCAAAGTTACGCCTGGATTAGCCTGTTGCCCGGCATGCATGGTCTGGCGGCGGGCGTGTTCCTGTCGGTTCTCGCCTATTTCCCGTTTATTTATCTGCCGGCGGCGGCGGTGCTGCGTCGGCTTGATCCCAGCCTGGAAGATGTGGCGACCTCGCTGGGCGCCAGACCCTGGCGCGTCTTTTTTCGTGTGGTGCTGCCGCAACTGCGGTTAGCGGTATGGGGCGGTTCGCTGCTGATTGCGTTGCATCTGCTGGCGGAATACGGGCTGTACGCTATGATTCGCTTCGATACCTTCACCACCGCGATTTTCGAACAGTTCCAGTCTACCTTTAACGGCCTGGCGGCAAACATGCTGGCAGGCGTGCTGGTGTTGTGCTGTCTGGGGCTGTTGTTGCTGGAAGCGCTGACCCGCGGACGCGCGCGTTATGCCCGCGTCGGTTCCGGCAGCGCCCGAAGCCAGACGCCCTGGCGGCTGTCGTCGCCGGCGGCGCTGGTGTGCGCTTTGTTGCCGCTGGCGTTAACCGTGCTGGCGCTGGGCGTACCGCTGATGACGCTCGCCCGCTGGCTGTGGCTCGGCGGTCTGGAAGTATGGCGCAATAACGAGCTGTGGCCAGCGCTGCGCCAGACGCTGTGGTTGGGCGCCAGTGGCGCGGCGCTGGTGACGCTGTGCGCGTTTCCGATGTCCTGGCTGTCGGTGCGCCATCCGTCGCGGCTGTATCGCCTGCTGGAAGGCTGCAACTATGTCACCAGCGCGCTGCCGGGCATCGTGGTGGCGCTGGCGCTGGTCACCGTCACCATTCATACCCTGCGGCCGCTGTATCAGACCGAATTTACCCTGCTGCTGGCCTATGTACTGATGTTTATGCCGCGCGCGCTGATTAACCTGCGCGCCGGCATCGCGCAGGCGCCGGTGGAACTGGAAAACGTCGCGCGCAGCCTGGGGTGTTCGCCCGGACAGGCGCTGTGGCGTATCACGCTGCGGCTGGCGGCGCCGGGCGCAGCGGCCGGGGCGGCGATGGTGTTTCTCGCCGTCACCAACGAATTAACCGCCACGCTGTTGCTGGCGCCGAACGGCACCCGCACACTGGCGACCGGCTTCTGGGCGTTAACCAGTGAAATCGATTATATGGCGGCCGCGCCCTACGCGCTGATTATGGTGGTGCTGTCGCTCCCACTGACCTGGTTGCTCTATTCTCAATCGAAACGTACGGCAGGTTTATGAATACGCTTGAACTTTATGGCATCGGCAAATCTTTCAATGCCGTCACGGTGTTGGACGGCATCGACTTGCAGGTTGCGCCGGGCAGCCGTACCGCGATTGTCGGCCCCTCCGGGTCCGGCAAGACAACGTTGCTGCGTATCATTGCCGGTTTCGAGGCGCCGGATAGCGGCAGCGTGCGGCTGCAAACGCGCGTGGTGGCGGATGCGCGCCAGTGGGTGCCGGCGCACCAGCGCGGCATTGGCTTTGTACCGCAGGACGGCGCGCTGTTTCCTCACTTTACCGTGGCGCAGAACATCGGTTTCGGGCTTGACGGCAGCAAACACGACAAACAGCGGCGTATTGATGAACTGATGGAGATGGTGTCGCTGGACTCGCGGCTGGCGTCACTGTGGCCGCATGAACTGTCCGGCGGTCAGCAGCAGCGGGTGGCGCTGGCGCGCGCGTTGTCTCAGCGTCCGACGTTGATGCTGCTGGATGAACCCTTCTCGGCGCTGGATACCGGCCTGCGCGCCGCCACCCGTCAGGCGGTGTCCGCCCTGCTGGCGGAGGCGGGCGTGGCGTCGATTCTGGTGACCCACGATCAGGCCGAGGCGCTGTCGTTTGCCGATCAGGTGGCGGTGATGCGACAGGGGAGGCTGGTGCAGGTGGGATCGCCGCAGTCGCTGTATCTGCGCCCGGTGGACGAAGCCGCCGCCGCGTTTCTTGGCGACACGCTGGTGCTGTCGGCGCAGCTAAAAGAGGGACGCGCCGCGTGCGCGCTGGGCGACATCGCGGTTGACGATAATCAGTCCGCCGGGACGGTGCGTATCATGCTGCGCCCGGAGCAGATTCAGGTCACGCTGGCCGAGCCATCGGCGCCGCCGCAGGCGGTGGTGGCAAACATCGAATTCGCCGGATTTGTGTCCACGCTGCGTCTGCGGATGACGAATAGCGCGCAGGTGATCGAACTAAAAAGCGTCAGCCGGGAAGACATCGTGGTCGGTTGCGGCGTCAACTTGACGGTAGCCGGGCGGGCGCATCGACTGGATTAGCGGCGGCGACCTCTTTCACTGTGACATCACCGCGCTACGTAGGGGCCTGGCCTCAATAAATCGCCGTTTTCGTTGAGGAAGCGTTATCCGTCGCACGCGTCGTTTTGTGTTAAGCTGAAATCAGGTGGGCGTAAGCCCGTTCTGTTTCACTCAAATGCAAAGGTTGCATCATGGATCGATTTCCACGTTCTAACGGTTCCATCGTTCAGCAGGCCTCCACCGGTCTGCAAACCTATATGGCGCAGGTCTATGGCTGGATGACCTGCGGTCTGTTGCTGACCGCGTTTGTTGCCTGGTATGCCGCCAACACCCCGGCGGTGTTGCAGATGGTGTTCTCCAGCAAGATCACCTTCTTTGGGTTGGTGATCGCCCAACTGGGGCTGGTGTTTGTGCTGTCCGGCATGGTGCACCGTCTGAGCGGTGGCGTCGCCACCACGCTGTTTATGCTCTACTCGGCGTTGACCGGCCTGACGTTGTCCAGCATTTTCATCGTCTACTCCGGCGAATCCATCGCCAGCACCTTTGTGATTACCGCCGGCATGTT
The DNA here is from genome assembly GCF_000406145.1 of Dickeya dadantii NCPPB 898. NCBI lineage: Bacteria > Pseudomonadati > Pseudomonadota > Gammaproteobacteria > Enterobacterales > Pectobacteriaceae > Dickeya > Dickeya dadantii. The sequence goes on from NZ_CM001976.1 coordinate 1,920,658, forward strand.
CGGCGCCATGAGCCTGTACGGCTATGTCACCAAACGCGACCTGACCGGCATGGGCAGCATGCTGTTCATGGCGCTGATTGGTATCCTGCTGGCGACGCTGGTGAACTTCTGGCTGAAAAGCGAAGGGTTGCAGCGTGCCATCACCTACATCGGGGTGCTGGTGTTTGTCGGCCTGACCGCGTATGACACGCAGAAACTGAAAAACATCGGCGAAGAGCTGTCGGTCGATGACCGGGATAATTTCCGCAAGTATTCGATCATGGGCGCGCTGACCCTGTATCTTGATTTCATCAACCTGTTCCTGATGCTGCTGCGCCTGTTCGGTAGCCGTCGTTGAGGCTGTTGATGTTGATAAATAAGTGAAAACGGAGCCAACTGGCTCCGTTTTCATATTACTGGCAAAACCGCTTGGTTAGAGGTAATGGTTTTTCCGGCGTTAAAAACTGTGCTGAGGTAAGCGACTTCGCCGGGTGAGCGGCATGGACGCCGCGAAAGCCCGTGTCGCGTCGGGAGCGCGTCACGGGCGGCCCGAACAGCGAAGGCGATTGCCGAAGGCACCGCGCCAGCGGCACAGTTTAGCCCTTAGCCAGTGGTCAAGGAGAGGCGGCGTTTGAGCCTCTCCTTGTCGTGCGTGCGATGAAATGGTAGAGAAACTACACGGTTTATCCCGCACGAAATCATCCACTTGTTGGTCAATAACCATCATTCACAAAACAACCCGGCTGTTTGTCTACAGCCTTGAGGTTTGTTATTTTCTGTCGTTGTTATCCACCTGTCCCACCCGAGTCAGATGCGGGCTGTGCGCCGGCAACCAGCCGACTATCGACGGGAAACGTTTCAGGAAATGGAACACCACCATACTTTTGATCACCTGCCAGTATGAGCGCTTTGGCAGTTGTGTGGGGTCAACCCGCACGCAGTCTTCGCGAATCAGCTGGTGCAGGTTGTCCCGCAGTTGCTGGTTGAAGTTTCGGTCATTGATGAACAGGTTGGCTTCGAGGTTGAGCGCCAGACTGAGCGGGTCCAGGTTGCTGGAACCGACGGTGGTCCAGTATTCATCCTGCAACGCGACCTTGCCGTGCAGCGGCTGGCGGCGGTATTCATAAATATCCACCCCGGCTTTCACCAGCCAGGGGTAGAGCAATCGCGCACCTATCAGGACGATCGGCATGTCCGGTTGCCCCTGAATGATCAGCCGTACCCGCACATCCCGCCGCGCGGCCTTACGCATCGCCCGCAGTAAGCGATAGCCGGGGAAAAAATAGGCATTGGCGATCACCACTTCACGTTTGGCTCGCCGCAGCATCAGCAGGTATTGGCGTTCGATGTCGCGGCGGTGCAGGCCGTTGTCGCGCCAGACAAACAGTGCCTGGGCGTTGCCGGGGTGAGTGTTGCGCACGGCGCGGCGAAAGCGTCGTCGCCACCAGATGCGCGGTTCCTCATCGTGGGCCAGCGCCGCCAGCGCAAAACGGTAGATGTCGTCCACCACCGGGCCGCGCACCTTAACGGCGTAATCCTGCTTGGCTTCCGGGCCGTAGTCGCTCAGGTGGTCGGCGGAATAGTTGATGCCGCCTATCCAGGCGGTGTGGCCGTCTACCACCACGATCTTACGGTGTAACCGCCGGAACAGATTGGTGCGCATCAGGCCGAACAAGCGGCGTCGGGGATCGTAAAAATGAAAACGTACCCCGGCTTCGATCATCGGTGCCAGAAAGTCGGGCGACAGGTCGTGCGAGCCGTAGCCGTCGGCGGTGGCGTCCACGTTGACGCCGCGCCGCGCCGCCGCGATCAGCGCCTCCCGCAGCGCATAGCCGACCTTGTCTTCAAACCAGATAAAGGTCTCCAGCACCACCCGATTGCGGGCCTGACGGATGGCGTCAAACACGCTGGGGTAGAATTCGTCGCCATTCACCAGCAGTTCAATCTGGTTGCCGTCGCGCCATTCGGTTTTCACAAGTGAATCTCCACCGCCAGCGGCGCATGATCGGACAGATGCGACCAGGGTTTAGGCGGCAGCAACCTGGGGACGCTGGTCCGGGCGTTGCGCACGTAGATGCGATCGAGGCACAACAGCGGAAAGCGGGCCGGAAAGGTCCGCGCCGGTTTGCCGAAGTGCTGGCTGAATACCTCTTCCAGACCGGCGCTGCGTTTCAGCAGGGCGCTGGCCTTCATCTGCCAGTCATTGAAATCCCCGGCGACAATCAAGGGCGCTTCGGCGGGTAGCGTCGCCAGCAGGTCGCACAATAATGTCATTTGCTGCCGCCGGTGCGAAGCGGTGAGCCCCATGTGTACGCATACTACGTGGATATGCAAATCCCGGTTGGGGACTTTCAGTACGCAATGCAGGATGCCGCGTTTGGCTCTTTCGGATACCGATACGTCCAGATTGCGATAGCTGAAAATCGGAAAGCGCGACAGCACCGCGTTGCCGTGATCGCCCTCCGGGTAAATCGCGTTGCGCCCGTAGGCGTAATCGTTCCACATGGTTTCCGCCAGAAATTCGTAGTGCGAAGTATCCGGCCAGTGTTCCACCTGTAAGGGATGGGTAGAGTGGCGGCCCAACACTTCTTGCAGGCAGACGATATCGGCGGAAACCGAACGTACGGCATCGCGCAGTTCCGGCAGGATAAAACGGCGGTTCAGTGCGCTGAACCCCTTATGGGTATTGATGGTCAGCACGGTGAAAGAAAACCCCAATGACGGTTGCGAGACGGTATCCATTGTTTTCCCTCGTTCCCAAGTAGCTGAATAATCAGTGTAGTCAGTGTTTGGCGACGCGTCGTTGACGCTGTGCGCCGCCCGTGCGCGCAAACCTAGCCGATCTTGCGCCGGAACAGCGCGTAGGCGGCGCTGCCGGTGGTGGCGGTGATCACCAACAGCGGCCACACCCCGCGCCAGACCACGGCCAGGCTGGCGTTTTTCAGATATATCTGTTTGGTGATATCGGTGAAATGGCGCACCGGGTTAGCCCAGGTGAGCTGTTGCAGCCATAGCGGCATATTCTCGACGGGCGACACATAGCCGGACAGCAGAATGGCGGGCATCACGAAGACGAATACGCCGATGAACGCCTGTTGCTGGGTGGAACAGAGCGCGGAAATCAGCAGCCCAAATCCCACCAGCGATAACCCGTAAACCAGTATGCAGAGGTAGAACAGCAGCAGCGAGCCGGAAAACGGGATGCGATAAGCGAGGATGCCGGCCGCCAGCACGATGCTGGCCTGAACGGTGGCGACGATCAGCGCCGGGACCGCCTTGCCGACGAAGATCTGTCCGGTGGACAGCGGCGAAACCAGCAGTTGTTCCAGCGTGCCCTGTTCCCGCTCGCGCGCCACCGACAGCGCGGTGACGATCAACACGCCAATGGTGGTAATCAGCGCCACCAGCGACGGCACCACAAACCATTTGTAGTCCAGGTTCGGGTTGTACCAGTGGCGAATCACCAGTTCGCTCTGGTGCGTCAGCGTCGGGTCGTTCAACTGCTCCTGCTGATAATTCTGCACGATCTGTTGGACGTAGCGGGCGGCGATCTGGGCGCTGTTGGAGTGGCGTCCGTCGAGCAGAAGCTGGAGGCTGGTCGGCGTGCCGCTCACCAGCTGGCGAGAGAAATCGGGCGGGAAACGCACCAGCAGCAGCGCCCGCTGGTTATCAATCGTGGGCGCAATTTCCTGCGGGCTGTGTAGGGTTATGACCCGCGAAAAAGCGCTGGCGCTGGCGAAACGCTGCGTCAGCTCCACCGAAGCCGGGCCGTTGTCTTCGCTGTAAATGGCGAGCGTGGCGTCGGTGACGTCCAGCGTGGCGGCAAATGGGAACAGCAGCACCTGCAGCAGCACCGGCAACACCAGAATGGCGCGCGTCTGCGGCTCGCGCAGCAATGACTGAAGCTCTTTGCGGATCAGCGTCCACAGGCGATACCACATACTCTTTCCCTCATCAGCGTGCTGATAAACATCCAGCACGATCCGGTTGATGAATTCGCGCACCTAATCCAGCCGACGACGGGTTTTCCAGGCGGTCAGGCCGATAAAAAATACCGCGGACGTCATCAAAAACAGCAGGTTCATCAGCAACACGCTGCCGATATTCCCGGCCAGAAACAGGGTTTGCAGCGTGCTGACGAAATAGCGGGCGGGGATCAGGTACGACACCGCCTGCACCGGTATCGGCATACTGTGGATTTCGAAAATAAACCCGGACAGCATCACCGCCGGCAGAAAGGCGGCGTTGAGCGCCACCATCGCCGCGTTGAACTGATTGCGGGTTAGGGTGGAAATCAGCAACCCCATCCCCAGCGTACTGGCGAGAAACAGGCTGCTCAGGCCGAACAGCAGCCACAGCGAACCGCGATAAGGCACCCCCAGCACAAACACCGCTACCACCACGCACAGGGCCATGGCGATCATCCCCAGCACGTAATAGGGGAGCAATTTGGTGAGCAGCAGTTCGGCGCGGGTGACCTGCGTTGAAAGCAGCGCTTCCATGGTGCCGCGCTCCCATTCGCGGGCGATCACCAGCGAGGTCAGAATGGCGCCGATCACCGTCATGATGATGGTAATGGCGCCGGGAATGATGAAGTGCCGGCTGATGGCGGCGGCGTTGAACCAGTAGCGGGTCTGCACCTCAATCAACGGTTGATAGCGGCCGCCGTGGTCTTGTGCGTACTGCTGCTGCCAGAGTTGCCACACTCCCTGTGCGTAGCCCTGTACGAATTGCGCGGTATTCGGCTCGCTGCCGTCGGTGATGACCTGAATCGGCGCGCGATCCTGCGGGCGCGCCAGCCGTTCGGCGAAATCGGCCGGGATGACGACCAGACCGCGAATCTGCCCGGCCTGCATCCGTGCGATCAGCGCCGGGCGATTATCGCTGAGGGTAACGGCCAGAAAGGACGATCCGGTAAAGGCGCGCGCCAGGCTGTCGGCCTCGGCGCTGTGTTGTTCCATCAGCACGCCGACGTTCAGGCGGCTGGAGTCGAGGTTGATGCCGTAGCCGAAGATGAACAGCAGCAACAGCGGAATGACAAAGGCGATCAGCGCGCTGCTGGGGTCGCGCAGGATCTGGCGGGTTTCCTTCAGGCACAGCGCGCGTAAGCGCCGCCAGGAAAAACGGTTATCGTCAATGCGCAGTGACATGGCCCGCCTCCTGATCATAGGCTTGCACCAGCGTGATGAACGCCTGTTCCATGGTCGGCTCCGGCGCACTGTCGCTGGCGGCCTGACGCTTCAGGTCATCCGGCGTGCCGCTGGCGATAAGCCGGCCGCGGTACACCAGTCCGATGCGGTCGCAATATTCGGCTTCGTCCATAAAATGGGTGGTGACCATCACCGTCACGCCTTTGTCCACCATGCCGTTGATGTGCTGCCAGAACTCGCGGCGGGTAAACGGGTCGACGCCGGAGGTGGGTTCGTCAAGGAACAGGATGTCCGGTTCGTGCATCAGCGCGCAGGCCAGCGCCAGCCGCTGGCGGAAGCCGAGCGGCAGCGCGTCCGGCGTTTGCTGGAAGATGGGATGAAAGTTGAACGCCTGCGCCATGCTGTCCACCTTCTCCTGTTGATGCTGGCCGCGCAGGCCGTAAACGCCGGAGAAAAAGCGCAAGTTCTGTTCCACGGTCAGGTTGCCGTACAGCGAAAATTTTTGCGCCATGTAGCCGAGGTGCTGCCGCGCCCGGCCGGAGCGGGTTTTGAGGTCCATATCCAGCACCAGCGCCTGACCTTCGGTCGGCGTCAGCAGGCCGCACATCATACGAAAGGTGGTGGATTTGCCGGCGCCGTTCGGCCCCAGCAGACCGAAGATTTCACCACGGCGCACCTGAAAATTCACCCGGTCGGTGGCGGCGAAATCGCCGAATTTTTTGGTCAGGTTACGTGCCTCGATCACCGTTTCCCCGCGGTGGGTGTCCAACTGCGGCAGAATAGCCGCCAGTGATGAGGTAGCGCTCGGCCCGCCGCCCAATAAGTCGATGAACGCGTCTTCAAAACGCGGCGCGGTGTCCTGCGCGCTGTCCGGCGACAGGCCGAGGGTGTGCAGCAGTGTGGCGCGATCCGCCCGCGGTTTCAGAATCAGTCGCACGTAGAGCCCCTGAATCACGCCGTCGCTCACCTGCGGCTGACGCAACGCCTGTTGCAGCAGACGACGGTGATTGCTGCCCGGCTGGTCGAGCAGCAGGCAGCGGCCCGCCATCCGTTGCGTCAGGTCGGCGGGCGCGCCCCGGTAGAGCAATTCGCCTTCGTTGAGCAACAGCACGTCGCGGCACTGTTCCGCCTCGTCCAGATAGGAGGTGCTCCACAGAATCAGCATGCCGTCGTCCGCCAGCTCATGCACCATCCGCCATAGTTCGCGGCGGGAGATTGGGTCGACGCCGACGCCGGGTTCATCCAGCAGCAGTACGCCGGGCTGCCCCAGCAGGGTACAGGCCAGCCCCAGCTTCTGCTTCATGCCGCCGGAGAGTTTGCCCGCCAGCCGGGTGGTAAAGCGGGTGAGGTCGGTAAACTGCAACAGCCGCTCGAAAGTGGCGCGCCGGGTGTCGCCGGTGATGCCGCGCAGGTCGGCGTACAGCGTCAGGTTTTCCATCACGGTGAGGTCTTCGTACAGGCCGAATTTCTGCGGCATGTAACCGAGCCGGGCGTGCAACTGGCGGTCATCGGCGATAGGGTCTAACCCCAGCACCCGAATGGCGCCCGCGCTGGGCGTCAGCAATCCGGCCAGCATGCGCATCAGCGTGGTTTTGCCGGCACCGTCCGGCCCCACCAGCCCGGTGACCGCGCCGGCGCGAATCTCGGCGCTCAGCTGCGCCAGCGCCGGTTTCGTCATGCCGTCGAAGCGTTTTTCCAGCGCATCGAGGCGGATCAGCGGCGGGTCACTGGTCATGGCGCGATCTGTCCTGCACCAGCGTGAGGGTCACCGGCATGCCCTGGCGCAGGGCGTCGTCCGGGTCACTGACGATGATGCGCAGCCGGTACACCAGATCGGTGCGCAACTCCGTGGTTTCAACGTTTTTCGGCGTAAATTCGGCGCTCGGCGACACAAAGCCGATTCGGCCGTGATAAGGGCGGTTCGGGCGTCCGTCGGTGTAGATCCACACTTCGCGGCCGGGCGCGGCGCGCCCCAATTGCGTTTCATTGACGTAGGCGCGAATCCACACCGGATGGGTCAACGACAGGGTAAAGACGGTGCTGCCGGCGCTCAGCATGCTGCCGGCTTCGACGGCCCGGGTCAGGATCACGCCGGGAGACGGCGCGTACAGGCGCGTATCCTGCAGATTCAACTGCGCCTGCGCTTCGGTGGCCTGCGCCTGCGCCAGCGCCGCTTCGGCGGCGGCGATTTCCTGCGGGCGGTTGCCGCGTTGATACTGGTTCAGTTTCTCCCGCGCCGCCTGCAACGTCGCCTGCGCTTGATTGCGGGTGGAACGGGCGTCTTCCAGCGCGTTGGCGGCGAGGGTATGCTGTTTCCACAGGCCGAGCTGGCGCTGATAGAAGCTGTTGGCGTAATCGTAGGCGGCCTGCGCTTGTTCCAGTTGTGAACGCACCTGGGCGATTTCCTCGCTGCGGTAGCCTTCCCGCAGCAGCGCCAGTTGCGCCTGCGCGCTGGCGACGCCGGCTTTCGCCTGCCGTAGTTCGTTCTGCAGCGGTGCGCTATCCAGCCGGGCCAGCAGTTGACCCGGCTGGATAGCATCCCCTTCATCCACATTCAGGCCGGCCAGTCGTCCACCCACCCGAAAACCCAGATTGACGCTGCGGATATCTACATTACCGTACAGCGTCAGCGGCGCATCCTGCTGGCTACGGTACTGCATCAGGCCGTAACCGGCGGCGGTGACGGCAATCAGCGCCAGCACCAGCCATAACCCTGTTTTCTTATTCATAGCGCTCCCGATATGACTTTGCGTCCTGTTCTTGTTCGTCGATGTCGTTATTGCCAATCCCGCGTTGACGGCGACGTATATTAAGAATAATCCGTCATGCAACAGATTGCCGTGTTCCGGCCGGCGGTGCGCTGATTCCGCACGGGTATACGTTGCCGTTGCGGGGGTGAAAACCGGTTTTTTTTATCAGTAACTGGTTGATATCCATAAAGAGCAGAACCATTTTGCGCAGAATGCAGAGGATAAAATGTGATCGACAGATAAAAATTCCTCAAACAAGCGATTTTCTGTTACAATCGCGCGCAGTCATGCACCGTAGTTTGTGCCCATTCATCTGGAGTCAGCATTGTGAGGCGTGTACGCCGACAGCGCTGCTGAACCCATCTGTCATCACCCTGAAAACTGCACCGGCGGATGCCGGGTAGGGTGAATCTGGAGTTGTTCTCGTTATGTCTTTTGAATCTCTCGGTCTGAGTGCCGATATTTTGCGCGCGGTAGAAGAACAGGGCTACCGTGAGCCGACGCCGGTTCAGCGTCAGGCGATCCCGGTGGTACTGGAAGGGCGCGATCTGATGGCTAGCGCCCAGACCGGTACCGGCAAAACCGCCGGTTTCACCCTGCCGCTGCTGCAACTGCTGAACGACCGTCCGTCGCAGGCCAAAGGTCGTCGTCCGGTGCGTGCGTTGATCCTGACGCCGACCCGCGAACTGGCGGCGCAGATCGGTGAAAACGTGCAGGCGTACAGCAAATACCTGCGTCTGCGTTCGCTGGTGGTGTTCGGCGGCGTCAGTATCAACCCGCAGATGATGAAGCTGCGCGGCGGCGTCGATATTCTGATCGCCACGCCGGGCCGTCTGTTGGATCTGGAACACCAGAACGCGGTCGACCTGTCGCATGTGGAAATTCTGGTGCTGGATGAAGCCGATCGCATGCTGGACATGGGCTTTATCCACGATATCCGCCGGGTGCTGGCGAAGCTGCCGCCCAAACGTCAGAATCTGCTGTTTTCCGCCACCTTTTCCGACGAAATCAAGGAACTGGCCGGAAAGCTGCTCACCAATCCGGCGTCGGTGGAAGTGGTGCGCCGCAATACCCCGTCCGAGCTGGTGACCCAACACGTGCACTTTGTGGACAAGAAACGCAAGCGCGAACTGCTGTCGCACCTGATCGGCAAACACGACTGGCGGCAGGTGCTGGTGTTTACCCGCACTAAGCACGGCGCTAACCATCTGGCGGAACAGCTGAATAAAGACGGCATCACCGCCGCCGCTATCCACGGCAATAAGAGCCAGGGCGCGCGTACGCGGGCGCTGGCGAATTTCAAAGACGGCGACATTCGCGTGCTGGTGGCGACCGATATCGCCGCCCGCGGGCTGGATATCGACCAGTTGCCGCATGTGGTGAACTACGAGCTGCCGAATGTGCCGGAAGATTACGTGCACCGTATCGGTCGTACCGGTCGTGCGGCGTCGACGGGTGAGGCGTTGTCGCTGGTGTGCGTCGATGAACACAAGCTGCTGCGCGACATTGAGCGTCTGCTGAAGCGGGAAATCCCGCGGATGGAGATTGCGGGCTATGAGCCGGACCCGACTATCAAAGCCGAACCGATCCAGAACGGCCGTCAGGGTGGGCGTGGTGGTCGCGGCGGCGCGCCGCGTCAGGGCGATCGCCCGCAAGGCGAGCGCGCATCACGTCCGCAGGGTGACCGTCCCCATCAGCCGCGTCGTGACGGCGCCTCGCGCCCGGCTGGGCAGCGTCCGGAAGGGCAATCCGCCCGCCGCCGTTCGCCGCGTAAACCGGCCGGCGGACAGTAATCGCGTTTTTTCGCCAGCCATCCCACCCAACGTTCTCCCGGTGACGGGAACGCGGGGTGGGAGAGCGTTATCATGCGCTTTTCGCCACCGGTTGCGGCCGGGGGCGATAAAACATCACCGCATTGCCCGCCAGAATCAGCAACAACCCCAGCACGGCGTTGGTTCGCCATACGTACCCTTCGTACAGGGTGGAAATGGAGAGCGCGACTAACGGAAACAGCAGGGTGGCATAAGCCGCCTGGCTGGCGCCGATACGCCCGACCAGCGTGAAGTAGGCACCAAAACCGACAACCGAGCCGAACAGCGACAGGTAGAGCAGCGAACCGAGATACTGCGGCGAGAATTCCGGCGTGAAGCGATAGCCCAGCAGCAGTGAGATCACGCCCATCACCAGCGCGCTGTACAGCATGCCCCAGCAGTTGGTGGTCATGATGTCCCGCCCCATGCGTTGATGCTGGGCGCTGATCATGTTGCCGAGCGAAAAGCCGTAGGTGCCGAGCAGGCTCAGGCCGACGCCCCACAATAACTGTGGGCTGCTGCTAAGCCGCAGCAGGTCGTGCCAGAACAGCAGGATGATGCCAGCCAGCCCCAGCGGCGCGGCCAGCATCACGTTGCGACTGAGGCGGGTGCCGAAAAATAGCCGACTGTTGAAGGCGTTGAACAGTACCGCCATCGAAAAAATCACCGATTCCAGCCCACTGGGGATCCAGGCGGCGGCATGATAAAAGCAAAAGAAATTAAGGCCGAAGACCGTCACTCCCTGCACCAGACACAGCAAATGCGCCCGGCCGCTTATTGGGCGCAGACGGCGCGTCAGGATCAAAAACGTCATTAACAGCGCCGAAGCGATGGCGAAACGCCAGAAAATCGACACTTCTGGCGGCACGCTGCCGTGCTGTAGGCTGATGGCAATCCAGGTCGTGCCCCAGATCAGCACCACGGTGCAATAAAGCAGGCTATTCATCATCAGACTCCCCAAACAACAGATACATTCAGTATCCGGCATGGGTGGAATCATGGCTGTCAGCAGATTGCGGCGAGTAGCAGAATCCTGCGGTTTTTTTATTTCAAACTGATTCCAACACCGACAGTGGCCGATCTACGCCGCAACCCACCGCAACAGGTTTTCCCACCGTTTATGAGAGTAACGCTATGGCTGTCGATCAGCGGTCGGCTGAATGCCAGAGCCCGGCGCGAGCCGTCGTCGCCGTTGGTAAGTGAGCGATTTCGTTCATTAAGATGGTACCGGGTGTACCGCGCAGTCTCCTTATCTGGCAACGCTTTGATGGCGGTAATGGACGCAATTTCTTCATACAAGTGTCATCTGAAAAGGATAGGGTTCGCTCAGGTTGTTGATCGATAACGGTCACGATAATGACAAGGAACACCCTTATGCTGACTCAGGCGGAAGAGCGTCAGGCGAAAATCGTTGAATTTCTGCGCGAAGAGAATTTTGTTGATCTGCGCACGTTAACGAAGCGATTCGAGGTGTCGGTCGCCACCGTCCGTCGGGATCTTTGCGACCTTGAAGGCGCCGGAATGCTGCGCAGGACGCATGGTGGCGCGGTCAATATCAATCAGGTCGCTCTGGACGCGACAAACGAGGCCCGTGCCGTCTGGAATCAGGCGCAGAAGGCGGCCATCGCCGTCGTCGTCGGCGCCATGATCGCCGATGGCGACACCGTGCTTCTGGATGCCGGTACGACCGCGCTGGAAGTGGCTAAACAGCTTGTCGGTCGTCAGAGCCTGACGCTGATTTCGAATGGCCTTGATATCGTTGCTGAATTTTCGCGAGGCGAGGGGCAAAGCATTTACTCGGTCGGGGGCGAATTTACCGCAACGAACCGCTCATTCAGAGGCCCTTTGGCGGAGTATTTCATACGGCAGTTTAATGTCGACAAACTGATCCTGAATGCCGCGTCGATCGACGTCGACCGTGGTTTGATCTGCACTTCATCGCCGGTGAATGCGAGTGTCGCACGGGCCATGATCGACGTGTCGAACCGCGTCATTGTGGTGGCTGACCACTCGAAGTTCACGAAATCAAGCCTCTCGGTCATCACCCGGATAGAAGACGTGGGCGTCATTGTTACCGATGCCGGCGCCCGCAGCATCATCGAAACAGTACCTGAAAAACTGCGCAAGAAGTTTGTCATCGCGCACTGAACCCCGACCCTCTGGTCGACGGCCCCGCTTACTTAAGGAGTGGTTTGGATGAAGATAAGAACCTTTATCGGTATGGCGGCGTTGATCGCCATCTCCCTTTCAGGCGGCATCGCGGCCGCTCAGGAAGACAATCGTCCTGAGCTACGGATCGCGGTTCAGAAAAACCCGGAGACACAGGAGCCGGTCGACGCGGCGTCCAACGTCGCTTTCCGCAACAATCCCTCGATTCACGAGACGCTGCTGAAACTTGACCTTGATGGCCACTTCTCGGTGCAGCCGAACCTGGCGACCTCGTGGCGATGGATTGACGATAAAACCCTCGAAGTAAAGCTGCGCAAAGGGGTCATTTTCCACGACGGCCGTGAGATGACCGCGGAGGACGTCGCCTTTTCGTTCGGACCGGAACGGTTGACCGACCCGAAGGCGCCCGGTTATCCCACCTATCTGACCAGCTTCAGCAGCCTTGCTCATGTCGATGTGGTGGATCCGGAAACCGTCCGTTTCGTCACTAAGTTCAAGGACCCGATTTTGTTACAGCGGCTGGCCAGTTATGCCGCGGTGGTTATCAGCAAAGACGCCTGGATTAAGATGGGCGGCGACTGGGCGAAGTGGAAACAAAAGCCGGTCGGCGCCGGGCCCTACAAGGTTCTCGAATCTGTTGCCAACGATCATGTCACGCTGGTCGCTCACGACAGGTATTTCGGTGGAAAGCCTAATGCGAAGCGCGTCACCTTCAAGGTGGTGCCGGAAGTGTCATCCCGTATCGCCGGCCTTCTGGCGGGGGATTATGACATTGCGACCGATTTGCCGCCGGATCAGCTCGACGTGGTGAACAAGTCCGGCAACGCGACGGTCGTCGGAGGCCCGGTGCCGAACAACCGCATCCTCTTCTTCGACAAGTACAACCCGGCGCTCAAGGATCCGCGCGTTCGTCAGGCGTTGATTCTTGCCATCGACCGTCAGGCGATCGTCGACACCATCTGGAACGGCCTGACCGTCGTCCCGAACGGCGAGCAGTTCAAGGAGTTCGGCCCCATCTACATGAAGGACCGGCCGAAATACGAATACAATCCGGAAAAAGCCCGGCAACTGCTGAAAGCGGCCGGCTACAAAGGCGAACCGATCGCAATCCGCTCGCAGAACAACTACTACACGGCTGAAAACACGGTCAGCGAAGCGGTCGTCGCCATGTGGCAGGCGGTCGGCATCAACGCCAAACTGGAGTTTGTTGAAGCCGGCAAGCTCTTCGATAACGCCAACGGTCGGGCGACCGGCAACTGGTCCAGCACCGCGGTTATTGCCGACCCTTACGTCTCCATCTACTCGATGGCGTTCGCCAGAACCGCATCGATGGGCACGCAGAAGATCTGGATCAATGACGAATTCGATGCGCTCGGCGCGAAGCTTGAACAGGCGGTAGCTCCGGCGGATCGCGCCAAAATCTTCTCCGACATGCTGGACATCATTGAATGGAAGGACCCAGGCATCACTGTCCTTCACCAGAACGCCGTCTTCTTCGGCGTCTCCAACAAGGTGAAGTGGAAACCGCAGCACGCCTTCGCGATGGATCTGGGTCCGCAAAACCTGTCCTTCGTCAATGCCGCCGGGTGAGGTTGTTATAATGCGCGAATCCGTTCTCTCCATTCACGACTTGAGCATTTCCTTTCCCGCGGGAAAGCACAGGACGACGCCGGTCAGGTCGGTATCCTTTGACGTCAGGAAGGGCGAAATACTGGGCATTGTGGGGGAAAGCGGTTCCGGAAAATCGCTTTCATGCCTCGCCGTAGCCGGCCTGCTGCCGGCTACGGCCCAGGCTTCCGGCGCGGTCGCTATTGGCGGCCAGACGTTCGCCGCCGCCGATCTGCCGAAAGCGCTGGCGTCGAAACGACTTCCGCCGATCGGCATGATCTTCCAGGAACCGGTATCCTGCCTCAATCCGGTACGCAGCGTTGGCGAGCAAATCGCCGAGGCGGCGCGAAGTGCCGGGCATTCTGCGGAACAGGCCCGCAAGATTGCGCTGCAACTCCTGAAAGACGTCGCCATCGACGAGCCGGAGACGCGCTACCATGACTATCCTTCGCAGTTTTCCGGCGGCATGTGCCAGCGCGTCATGATCGCCACGGCGCTGGCGCTGGAACCGCAACTGGTCATCGCCGACGAACCGACGACCGCGCTCGACGTCACGGTGCAGGCTCAGGTGGTGTCGCTGCTGGTGTCGCTGGTACGCCAACGCGGCATAGCCATGATTTTCATCAGCCACGACCTTGACCTGATCGCGGAGGTCTGCGATCGCATCGTCGTGATGTACGGCGGTGAGATCATGGAAGTCGGCACGACTGAAAACATCTATGCACGTCCGAGCCATCCCTACACCCGGCTGTTACTCAACGCGATGCCGGGGCACGGCGAACCGCTCACCCGGCTGGTGGAAATGCCCCACGACTGGCGGCTTGACGCGGCTGCATCATTAACCTCAGTGGAGCGTATACCATGAGTTTGAGCGCGTCAGCCAGGACGACAGTCCTTGAGGCCCACGATCTGGATTTCACTTACCACGCCGGATTTTCTCTTCTGCCGGGTAGTCGGGTCGGTCATCATGCCGTCCGTGGTGTTTCGCTCGCGCTTGGTCAGGGCGAAACGCTCGGTCTGGTCGGCGAGTCTGGATGCGGGAAATCAACCCTGGCCGCATTGCTGTGCGGCGACCGCCAGCCGGATAGCGGCACGCTGGCACTCTTCGGCGCACCCTTCGCCGGCTATCTCAGGCCGAATCGCCGGCGTCTGGCCCGCGTTCTTCAGGTCGTCGCACAAGATACGCTTGGGGCGTTCGACCCGCGGCATACCATCGGCCGGCAGATTGAGGAAGTGCTGCTGATTCATGCTATCGGCGGCAAGAGCGAGCGGCGCGATCGGGCCAGAGAAGCGCTCGGCGCCGTGGCGCTGCCGGGCGCCATGTTGGATCGTTATCCGCATCAGATGTCGGGAGGGCAGCGGCAGCGCGCCGCCATCGCCCGGGCGCTGGTGACCGAACCCAACATCCTGCTTTGCGATGAACCCGTCTCGGCGCTGGATGTGTCGGTTCAGGCTCAGGTGCTCAATCTCCTGCTCGATCTTCAGGAGAAGCGCGGTCTTTCTATCCTGTTCATCAGCCACGATGTGCGCGTGGTGCGCCATGTGTCGCATCGGGTCGTCGTGATGCAGGCCGGTCGCGTGGTGGAGAGCGGGCCGACGTCAACCGTCTTCGCCGCGCCGTCCGACCCCTATACCGCGAAGTTGCTTGCTGCCGTGCCGAAAGGCAAGCGTCGGGCAAGCTCTGCGGATACGGCGTGCAGCCGCTTAATGCTGGCGGAGGCGAGAGCATGCTGAACATCATGACCGGCTCATTTTTTCGCGCGATATTGACGGTTTTCCTGGTGGTGACCTTCACCTTCGTGATGCTGCGCATCAGCGGCGACCCGATGACGTCGCTCCTTGGCGTCGAGACCCCGCCGCAGGTGGTCGACATGCTGCGCCAGCAATGGGGGCTGGATCGCCCGGTGGCCGAACAGTATTTCACCTATCTCGGCCGGATGCTGACCGGCGATTTCGGCACCTCGCTGCGAAGTGGTCAGGATGCGCTTGCCCTCATCATCGAGAAGGTTCCGGCGACGCTGCGGTTGATGGCGGCCGCGCTGGTACTGGCGCTGGCGGCAGGCGTCCCGCTGGGTATCGTCGCGGCCCGCTATCGTGGCGGATTTGTCGACCGCGCGGTGATGAGTCTCGCCGTGCTGACGCACTCTGTGCCAACCTTTCTGACCGGCATTCTTCTGATCCAGCTGTTTGCCGTAAAGCTGCGGCTGCTGCCGTCTGGCGGCGGGGCAACGCTCGCCCACATGGTGATGCCCACGCTGGTGATTGGGCTTTACAATGCCGGCGTCATCGCGCGATTCGTTCGTTCAAGCGCGCTGGAGGTGATCGGGCAGCGCTATGTCCTCGCCGCCCGAGCGAAGCGGGTATCGGAGTGGGGGATTATCTTCAGGCATGTGATGCCGAACGCGGCGCTTCCCTTGCTGACGCTGCTCGGATTTTTGCTCGGCGGCATGATTGGCGGTTCTGCGGTGGTCGAGGCGGTATACGCCTGGCCCGGCGTTGGCCTGCTGTTGATCAGTTCGGTTGCTTCCCGCGATGTTGCGGTGGTTCAGGCGATTGTCATTCTCATCACGGTTGCGATGGTCAGCGCCAACCTGCTGGTCGACTTCCTGCACGCGGTGGCTGACCCCCGTCTGCGCTACCCGAAACGCGCTTAAAGGAGGTGGTCATGGCCGATATCACCCCTGAGTCACCCAAGCTGCCCTCCGGCGTCTTCACCAGACTTCCACGCATCAATCCGCTGCTGGCGGTATGTGTATCGATTATTGTGCTGGCGGTCGGTCTTGCGGTATTCGCCGACGTGCTGGCGCCATACGGCTTTGCTCAGATCGACCTGAGGGCCCGCAAGATGCCGCCGCTCCACGTCGGGGCCGGCGCTACGCACTGGCTCGGTACCGATGAGATGGGGCGCGACATCCTAAGCCGCATCTTTTACGCGCTGCGTATGAGCATCCTGATATCGCTCGGCGCGTCGATCATCAGCATGTTCATCGGCACGGCGCTGGGGCTTATCGCGAGTTTCCGTCGTGGCTTTGCCGACGCCATCATCCGGGTGGCGGTCGATTTTCAGGCGTCCATGCCGTTTATTATCATCGCGCTTACGGTTTTGGCGTTTCTCGGCAACAGCCTCACGCTGTTCATCTGCCTGCTGGGGTTATTTGGCTGGGAACGGTTTGCGCGCCTGACGCGGACCATGGCCGGCCTTGAACTGGGAAAACCCTATATCGCCGCGTTGCATCGCAACGGCGCGGGGAGTTTTCGCATCGCGATGGTTCACGTGCTCCCCAATATTCTGGCGGTGGTACTGGTCACCTTCACGGTGGTGATGCCTGAAATCCTCATTCTGGAATCATCGCTGAGTTTCCTTGGCCTCGGCGTGCAGCCGCCACTGGTCAGTCTGGGTTCCCTGGTGGGCGCCGGCCGCGACTACATCATGACCGAGTGGTGGATCGCTATCGTTCCGGGCGTGGTCATCTTCGTCCTGTCGCTAACCATTAGTCTTATCGGCGACCAGCTACGCGACATCTTCGACCCGACGCTGAAATGATCGAAACGCGCTGATTTCATCGCGCGGCGCTCTTCGCGCGAAACCGTGCTAAACGAAAGTGAACAGGAGACAGTGAACATGAATCCGTTAAGAATGACGCCAGAGACTCTGCGCCTCGGCGGCCACCGCGGCCACAGCGTCGGGGCGCCGGAAAACACCCTCGCCGCGTTTAAAAAGGCGTTTGAATACGGCGGCCGCGGCGTGACCTGTGAAACCGACCTCGGCATCACCCGCGATGGCGAACTGGTGCTGATTCACGACAGCACGGTTGACCGCACCACCAACGGCCGTGGCCTGGTGCAAAACATGACCTATGCCGAACTCGCCCAACTCGATGCCGGGCAATGGTTCAGCCATGAATTCGCCGGAGAGCGCGTTCCGCGGCTCAGGGATGCGCTACAGCTTGCCCGCGAGCTTGGCATCATCTATCAGCTTGAGCTTAAGTTATACGATCGCAATGAGGTGCTTTTCCCGAAGCTCCGCGCGCTGATTGATGAACTGGACTGTGCCGAGCTATTGCAGTTTTCCTCGTTTGACTACGTGCAACTGAAGGCGGTGAAAGCGGCGATACCGGAAGTGCCGACCGTCGGCCTGATGCATTCTCGTTTGATCGACCCTGCCGCGCTGGCCCGGCAGGCCAATCTCGATGCGATGAATATTGAGATCTACCATTTTGCCAGCGGAGAGGCGCGCCAGCTGCATGACGAGGGTTTCGCCGCCTTCCTCTACCTGCCGGGACAGGAGCATCAGAAGCGCAAGGACTACGGC
The DNA here is from genome assembly GCF_000406145.1 of Dickeya dadantii NCPPB 898. Classification (NCBI taxonomy): domain Bacteria; kingdom Pseudomonadati; phylum Pseudomonadota; class Gammaproteobacteria; order Enterobacterales; family Pectobacteriaceae; genus Dickeya; species Dickeya dadantii. Next base: position 1,938,437 of record NZ_CM001976.1, read on the forward strand.
GTTGATATCGAAGCTCAGGTCGTGCAATGGATTCGTGACGGTCAGTTGGATCAACTGCTGGGCGATGACGTTGCGCAGGTGGCAAGGCTCAAACAGGAAGCCTTCGGCTGAGATGAAGAGGGCGCGGGAAATGATTGACCATTCACTAAGCGGTAAACCACACTGTTTGTCGTAGACCGTGTTTGCAATAGACGGTATTTGCAGTAGGCGGTGTTTGTAATAAACCGTGTTTGCCGCAGACACGGCTTCGGATTGGTTCATTGCGCTAACATTCATACCTCAGCGATCGTGGTGGTGAGAGATGGTTATACCTAATGCCTTCATGCTGTCCATTCGCGGCTACGGCGCGCTGGAGGCGCCTCATCGTCACGATCATTCGCAGTTGGTTTTACCGCTGTCCGGGTCGCTCAGTATTGATATCTCTGGGCAGAGCGCCCAGTTGGATCGCCGTCTGGCCGCCTATGTCGACAGGCATTTTCCTCATGCGCAGCAAAGCCGCGGGGCAAACCAGTTTCTGATTGTGGACGTTGAGCCGGACCATCTGGATCCCCTTGTCGCGGACTATCTGGCATCGTGCCGGTTCCTGAGTCTTGCGCCGGAAGCCAACAATCTGATTGATTACATGGGCACGATGCTGGTCAAAGGCCGGGTGCCCGACTCGCGGATTCAACTGTGGGCGCCGCTGTTGCTGGATGCGCTGACCGGCGAGGGGCCGCAGCCGCGTTCACGGCTGGCGGGGCTGATATCGGCTATCGACAGTGACCCTTTTCTGGACTGGACCACCGAGTTCATGGCGCAGCAGGCGGGGATGAGCGTCAGCCGGCTACATGCCGTGTTCCGCCGCGAACGCGATACCACGCCGCACGCCTGGCTGGCGCGGGTACGGCTGGGTCGGGTGCAGCACTGGCTGGCGACGACGAATCTGCCCATCGCCGAGATTGCCTACCGAGGCCGCTATGCCGATCAAAGCGCCCTGACCCGGGCCATGCGCAAGGCGACGGGGCTGACGCCAGCGGCGTTTCGACAGCTGTCGCAGGAGTCTGGGCCTAAAGAACGCGAGTCTTAATCAAGACGTGCGGCATAGGTTGCGCGATACTCTCCCGTCAGCAACGAGTGGAGAGCGGTATGGTGGATGGTAAAAGAACAGTAGCGGGTGTGGCGTGCGGCATGGGGGCCGGCGCGCTCTGGGGGTTGGTTTTCCTGGCGCCGGAGCTGGTGCGTGCGTTTAGCCCGCTGCAGATCGCCATCGGCCGCTATATTGCCTACGGCCTGATTGCGTTGGTGTTGCTGGCGCTGCGCGGGCCGTCGCTGATGCGGCGACTGACGCGCCGTGAGTGGTTCGCGCTGGGCTGGCTCTCGCTGGCGGGCAACACCCTGTATTACATTCTGCTGTCCAGCGCGGTACAGATGGCGGGCATCGCCGTCACGTCGTTGGTGATTGGTTTTATGCCGGTGGTGGTGACCTTGATCGGCAGCCGCGATCGGGGCGCGGTGCCGCTGCGCAGGCTGTTGCCGTCGTTGCTGATGTGCGCGGCCGGCGCCCTGTGCATCGGCTGGCAGGCGCTGGGCGCGCCGGCGTCCGCCGCCGTGGGGGCTCAGGCGGTCGGCCTGCTGTGCGCGCTGGGCGCACTGATATCCTGGAGCAGCTTTGCCGTAGGCAACAGCCGCTGGCTGGCCCGCGTGTCTTCTGTCTCGGCCCATGACTGGAATCTCATGATGGGTATCGTTACCGGCGCGCAGTCGCTGGTGCTGATTCCTTTCGCCATCATGCTTAACACCAACAGCCACAGCGACGTCGCCTGGGCGCAGTTCGCCGGCGTATCTATCGGGTTGGCGGTGCTGGCTTCCATCGTCGGCAACCTGTTTTGGAACCAGATGAGTCGCCTGTTGCCGCTCACGCTGGTCGGGCAGATGATTTTGTTTGAAACCCTGTTCGCGCTGATTTACGGCTTTTTGTGGGAGCAACGCTTGCCCACGTATCTGGAGGCCGCCGCTTTTACGCTGGTGGTTTGCAGCGTGGCGTCCTGCGTCGCGGTACACCGGAAACCCGTGCCTCATGACGACGAAGACGGTTTAACCACTGCTTAACGGCCACTTAGCCGCTGCGCCCTTACGGACGAAAAAAACGCGCGGCGCTGATTGGCCCGGAAAGACCGATTCCTTATGGTGGACGCTTGTTTTACTCTGTGGCCTGAGGCGATATTTTTTGCAGGGTGACAGATGAGCCAGTACGAGGCGTTCGAGGTATTACAGCATTATAAAACCCGGTTGCAGGAGACGGTCACGCTTGCCAACGAGGTGCAACTGGCGGTCTGGCAAAACAGTCACGATCGGGTCACGCTGGAAAACGCCCATCACCACATTTTCAGCATGTACGTGCAGGATGGCTACGAAAGCTACCACAAGCGTCCGGACGGGTGGTTCAACGGCGGCGCGCCGGGGCGTTTTTGTCTGATGCCGAAAGAGAGCCAGTCCACCTGGGATATTCGCGGCAGCCTGCGGTTCGCCCACTTTTACTGTACCGATCAGCACCTGCGCCAGCTGGCGGAGCAAACCTGGGATCGCAGCCCGGCGTCGATTCGTCTGGATGAGCGTATTTTTATCGCCGACCCGGCGCTGGAGGCGCTGTACCGCCATTTCCTGCTCGCCGGCAACTGGGGCGACCCGGCCAGCCAGATGACGCTGAGTTCCGCGACCACGTTGGTGATGCTGCATATGCTGCGTCAGTACAGCCAGTTGCAGTGGCAGGCGCCGAACAGCCGCGGCGGGCTGGCCCCGGCGGTGTTGCGGCGGGTAAAGGCGCGGATTGACGCCCGGTTGGGGGAGCCGCTTACGCTGGCCGAGCTGGCGGCGGAAGCCGATCTTAGCGAGTTTCATTTTTCCCGCATGTTCCGCCAGAGCGAGGGCATGGCGCCGCATCAGTATGTGATGAAGCGGCGGCTGGCGCAGGCGGAACAGTGGCTACGCCACAGCCGCCGTTCCATCACCGATATCGCGCTGGCCTGCGGGTTCAGCTCCGCCAGCCATTTCAGCCAGCGCTTTCGCGCCGAGTACGGCATCACGCCTTCGGCGCTGCGTCAGCAATGCTCAGGCTGAAGGCTGCTGCGCCGCCAGCAGGCACAGCGTCAACGCCACCTGATAGGATTTGACGAACGACGGCAGCGGCAGAAACTCAAAGCGTGAATGGAAGTTGTGCGCGCCGGTAAAAAAGTTCGGCGTCAGAATGCCTTTGGCCGACAGCGCCGCGCCGTCGGTGCCGCCGCGCATCGGAATCACGTTCGGCGCTATCGACAGGGTGTCCATGGCGGCGAACAGCAGATCCAGCGCCCGCCGGTCGTCTCCCAGCGCGTTGCTGATGTTGCTGTAGATATCGGCGATGGCGCAGCTGACCTGACCGGTGGGGTACCGGGCGGCGATCTGCGCCGCGACGTCGCGTATCTGCTGTTTACGCTGTGCAAAGCCGGCCAGATCGAAATCGCGGATCGAGGCTTTCAGCACCGCCTCATTGGCGTTGGCGTGAATGTCGTTGAACCAGACGTAACCTTCGCGGCCTTCGGTGTGCTCCGGGGTGTGCCGGCGGTCAAACTGGCTGATGAAATCGTGCGCCATCAGGATCGGGTTGACCAGCACGCCTTTGGCCGACATCGGGTGCGCGGTGACGCCGGTAAAACGGATTTCCGCGGCGGCGGCGTTAAAATTCTCGTATACCACTTCGCCCAGTTCACAGCAGTCGATGGTGTAGGCGAAATCGACGTCGAAACGCGCCAGATCCAGCGCCTTGGCGCCACGTAGCCCAATCTCTTCATCCGGCACGAACGCTACCACGATATCGCCGTGCGGCTGGTCGTCGCGCAAATTTTCCAGTAGCGTCATCACCACGGTGACGGCGGCTTTGTTGTCTGCCCCCAGCACGCTGGTGCCGTCGCTGAAAATAATCTCCTGATCGCGATAGGGCAGGATTTCCGGATGCTCGCCGACCCGCAGCCAGATGTCCTGCGCTGGATTGAGACACAGATCTTCGCCGCTAAAACGCAAGGTTTGCGGATGAATTTCCGGCGACAGGCCGACATCCACGGTGTCGATATGGGTGATGAAGCCGATGCGCGGCGCGGACGGCGTGTTGCCCGGCTTCACGGCGGTGACGGTGGCGTGCTCGTCGCACACCACCTGGCTCAGCCCCAGCGCGCGCAATTCTTCCGCCAGCAACCGGGCCATCGCCATCTGGCCCGGCGTGCTCGGCAGCGTGGTCGCGGCGGCGTCGCTTTGGCTGGTGACCGCCAGATAGCGGTAGAAACGGTCGGTCAACTGACGCGCCAGGTTATTGTTCATAACGGTTCCTTATTGGTAAACCCTATGGAAAATTCGGTATGGTTTTCAGCCATAATCAAAGGCTTCGTTGTACTCAGCGAGCCGCCCGGAAGTCAATAAAAAACGAGGATGGGGATGAAAAACGCAATAACGCGCGTCGCGCTGGCGGCGCTGACGCTGGCGGCCGCTCAGGCGGCGTGCGCCAAAACGCTGGTGTACTGTTCAGAAGGCTCGCCGGAGAATTTTAACCCGCAGCTGTATACCTCCGGCACCAGCGTGGACGCCAGCGCGGTGCCGATCTACAACCGGCTGGTGGATTTCAAGGTCGGCACCACCGAGCTGGTGCCGAGCCTGGCGGAAAGCTGGGATATCAGCCCGGATGGCACCCAGTACACATTCCATCTGCGTAAAGGGGTGAAGTTTCATCGCAACGCGCAGTTTACCCCGAGTCGCGATTTCAACGCCGATGACGTAATTTTCTCTTTTCAGCGCCAGCGCGACCCCAATCATCCGTATCACAAGGTATCCGGCGGCACCTACGCCAATTTTGAGAGCCTGTCGTTCCGCAGCCTGATTACCGCCATCGACAAGCCGGATGATTATACGGTGCGCTTTACCCTGAGCCATGCGGAAGCGCCGTTTCTGGCCGATTTGGCCTGGTATTTCGCGTCGATCCTGTCCGCCGAATACGCCGACCAGATGCTGAAGGCCGGCACGCCGGAGAAAGTGGATCTGGAACCGATCGGTACCGGCCCGTTCCAACTGGCGCAGTACCAGAAAGATTCCCGCATCCTGTATCAGGCGTTCCCGAATTACTGGCAGGGCAAAGCGAAACTGGACCGGCTGGTGTTCAGCATCACGCCGGACGCTTCGGTGCGTTACGCCAAGCTGCGCAAGAACGAATGTCAGGTGATGCCGTTTCCCAATCCGGCGGAGCTGGCGGACATGAAGAATAACAAGGACATTACCCTGATGCAGAAAGCCGGCTTGAATATCGGTTTTCTGGCCTTCAATACCCGCAAAGCGCCGCTGGATAACGTCAAGGTGCGTCAGGCGCTGACGATGGCGATCAACAAACCGGCGATTATCGAGGCGGTGTTTCAGGGCACCGGCAGCGCGGCCAAAAACCTGCTGCCGCCCGGCGTATGGAGCGCGGCAGCCGACCTGAAGGACGATGAATACGACCCGGAAAAAGCCAGATCGCTGCTGAAAGACGCCGGGCTGGCGGAAGGAACCGCTATCGATCTGTGGGCGATGCCGGTACAGCGACCGTATAACCCCAATGCGCGCCGCATGGCGGAAATGATTCAGGCCGACTGGGCGAAGGTGGGGGTAAAAGCAAATATCGTCAGTTACGAGTGGGGCGAATACCTCAAACGGGTGAGGAGCGGCGAGCATCAGGCGGCGCTGATGGGCTGGACCACCGCCACCGGCGATCCGGACAATTTCTTCGGCCCGCTGTTTACCTGTACTTCCGCCAATGGCGGGTCCAACTCCGCCAAATGGTGCTACCCGCCGTTTGATAAGCTGATTACCGACGCGCGCGCCGAGCAGGATCACCAGAAACGCGTGGAATTATACCGTCAGGCGCAGTTCATGATGCATGAGCAGGCGCCGGCGGTGATGATCGCGCACTCGACTATCTTTGAGCCGGTGCGCAATACGGTGACCGGGTATGAAATCGATCCGTTCGGCAAGCACATTTTCTATCAGGTGGATATCCGGCAGTAATCTCAGCGCCGCAGCGGGAAAGCCCTGGCTTTCCCGCCGGTTCTTTTTCCTATTCTCATTGTGCTGTCACTCCCGTCGACAGTTTCACCTGCCGACAGCTTCTCCCATCGACAGTTTCTCCCGTCGACAGTACCATTGCCTGCCTTTTTTATGATGAGTCGAGTTATGCGCGTTTTACTGGCCCCGATGGAAGGGGTGTTGGATTCCCTGGTGCGGGAATTGCTCACCGAAGTGAATGATTACGATCTGTGCATCACCGAGTTTTTGCGGGTGGTGGATAGCCGTCTGCCGGTAAAAGCCTTTTATCGCCTGTGCCCGGAATTGCGCCACGGCAGCCGTACGCCGTCCGGCACGCGGGTGCGGGTGCAACTGCTCGGCCAGTACCCGCAATGGCTGGCGGAAAACGCCGCCCGGGCGGTGGAACTGGGTTCCTGGGGCGTTGATCTTAACTGCGGTTGCCCGTCGAAAATGGTCAACGGCAGCGGCGGCGGCGCCACGCTGCTCAAAGACCCTGATTTGATCTACCGGGCCGCCAGGGCAATGCGCGAGGCGGTGCCGTCATCGCTGCCGGTGACGGTGAAGGTGCGGCTGGGCTGGGACTCCGGCGAACGCCAGTTCGAGATTGCCGATGCGGTGCAACAGGCCGGAGCCAACGAGCTGGTGGTACATGGCCGCACCAAGGAGGACGGCTATCGGGCGGAGCGCATCAACTGGGCGGCGATTGGCGAAATCCGCCGGCGTCTGCGTATTCCGGTGATCGCCAACGGCGAAATCTGGGACTGGCAAAGCGCACAGGACTGTATGGCCGCCACCGGGTGCGACGCGGTAATGATTGGCCGCGGCGCGCTCAACGTGCCCAACCTGAGCCGGGTGATCAAATACCGCGAGGCGCGTATGCCGTGGCCGGAGGTGGTGCAACTGTTGCAGAAATACGTGCGGCTGGAAAAGCAGGGCGACACCGGCCTGTATCACGTGGCGCGCATCAAGCAGTGGCTGGGCTATCTGCGCAAAGAGTACGACGAGGCGAGCGATCTGTTCAGCCGGATTCGCGCGCTGACTACCTCGGCTGATATCGAACGGGTTATCGACGCCATCGAATGAGCGGATATCGTGCCGTGGGCAATGGCCTGAGCACGTTTACCCGAACGGAAAGGCGGCGGGCAGGCGGCGAGCGGGTTACCCGCAGAGCGACTACGGCGACGATTTCTTCGTGAAAAGAAAATTTACAACAATGTGCCTGTTTAATCGGCAAAACGGGAGCAGGTGGATTGAATTATTACGCTTTCGTATCTATACATGAGTAGCGAAAAACCGTTTTGTAATAATGATCCGATGGAATAGCGGGCTGGTGGTGTAAAACACCGTGTTCCGTATTGCGGTCAATTCGGGGCAGCGCGAAAATCCAGTTATCGGCGTTCATGCAATGAATTCCGGTAAAACCGGATTGATTGGCATTTACTGAATGAGATTTCTTTTGCAAATCCATCATGATGAAACATGAGGGATTTGTTTTCTGGTAAGGAATTTCGGGTAAGGAATAGATGGGGCGTCTGTTTAATCCGTTCTCTTCTTTTAGCATGGTGCCGGCGCACCGTGCCTGTGTTTGTGGTTCTCATTTCAGCAAAACGTGCCGATAAGATTGCCGGCCGGCGTGGTCTGCTTGCCGCTATGCGGGGAGCGTTCCGGTCTGTATGCGGCGCTAAGCCGCACTGATTCGCTGCGTAGCGGCGACAGCTCGAATAAGAAAATTAGCATGATAATAATATTGTTTAATAACAAACATAACGTTATCTGGACGCCCGTCCCTGCCCGTATTCACCCCATAATGAGACGCGTCAGAGAGAACCGATAAGCGGAGAAAGAACGTGCACGAGCATTTCAGAGGGAAATATGAAGTTGAATTGAAATTTCGTATTCAGGATATTAGCGCTTTCCGTGAAAATTTATTCAGCCATCATCCTGAGTCATTTGTGTTCGAAAATAAGGAAAACGATATTTATTATGATTCAGCGGAGAAAGCGCTGGGGCGACAGAATATCAGCATGTTATTACGCCGCATGGCGCCCTCGGGAATTAAGCTCTGGATTGTAAAAGGGCCGCGTACCGGACGCTGCGAAGCTGTCAATATCGAGTCGTGCGACATGACGGACAGTATGCTGAAAACGCTGGGGTTTCTGCCGATCTTCGAAGTGAATAAAACCCGCAGCATCTATTTTCTCGACCGGTTCCATATCACGCTGGATTATATCGAGTCGCTGGGGCATTTTGTGGAGATCTCCTGCATGACCGAGGAAGAGGCGGAACTGGATATTCTGGGCGAGCATTGTCAGGATTGCGCCTTGCGGTTGGGGTTGCAGATGAGCAATATTGAAACCCGCTCCTATCGGCAACTGCTGGGTTATTAGGCGAACAGCGGGGCATATTCGTTGCGGGACACGGCTATAACGGAATATGGCTATAACGGAATATAACCATGACGAAATATAAACTGAACGCCCGGCGTCGCCGGGCGGACTGAGCCGATCGCGGATTAACTATCGGACGGGGCGTCATCGCCGTAATAGAGTTTGCCGATGCGGATGATGTCGCGGCCCTGTGCCTTGCGGTGTTTGTTGGTGTCGCGCAGCGAGTAGATGCAACCGCAGTACTCCTGCTGGTAGAAGTGTTCCCGCTTGCTGATTTCAATCATCCGCGCCGAGCCGCCGCCTTTACGCCAGTTATAGTCCCAGTACGTCATGCCGGGGTAGCGGCCGGCGGCATTGCTGCCGCACTGGTTGATCTGTTGCATGTTCTTCCAGCGGGAAATGCCCAGCGAACTGGAGATAACCGAAAAACCGTGCTCGTGGGCGTATAACGCGGTGCGCTCAAAACGCATATCGAAGCACATGGTACAGCGAATGCCGCGTTCCGGCTCCCATTCCATACCTTTGGCGCGCTCAAACCAGTTATCGCTGTCGTAATCCGCGTCGACAAAGGGAACGCCATGCTTTTCGGCAAAACGAATATTTTCTTCCTTGCGGATCAGATATTCGCGCTGCGGATGAATGTTCGGGTTATAAAAGAAGATGGTGTAATCAATGCCGGAAGCGGTGATGGCTTCCATCACTTCGCCGGAGCAGGGGGCGCAGCAGGAGTGCAGCAACAGTTTGTCGGCCTGATTGGGCAGTGTCAGCACCGGGCGCTGAACGCCCGCGGTCTGTTCCTTGTCGGACACGGTTTCATCCTTTTGGGGTCGTCGATGGTCTGGATTGTCGTCGAGGCATCGCCCGGTGTGGCCGCCGGCGCGATACGCGCGGCCAGTATCCGTTATCACTAACCCGATGACAACCGCTGAACGGGCAGGCGGCGCGGCTGTCAAACTTTGTCACAAAGCTTTTTCAGCAGGTGGAGTGCACGCTATCCAGGGGCGCATTATAATGCGTCGGTCTCTTTTTTCAGTTAACAGTATACTGTTTAAGCTATTGAATAATGAATAAAAAATTTCGGCTTTCCGTTGTAAGCCTGCTGTTGCTTTCCGCGCCTGTCTGCTTTGCGCCGCAGGCCGTCGCCAAAACGCCTACGACACAACATGTCACATCCCGTCAGGAGATCGCCTCCGGTAGCGCGATGGTGGTGGATTTACGTAATAACGAGGTGCTCTATTCCGCCAATCCGGATGTAGTGGTGCCGATTGCCTCGGTCACCAAACTGATGACCGCCATGGTGGTGCTGGACGCTAATCAGCCGCTGGACGAGCGCATTTCCGTTGATATCAGCCAGACCAAAGAGATGAAAGGGGTCTATTCCCGCGTGCGTTTGGGCAGCGAAATCAGCCGCCACGACATGCTGTTGCTGGCGTTGATGTCGTCGGAAAACCGCGCGGCGGCTAGCCTGGCGCACCATTACCGCGGCGGGTATCAGGCGTTTATCGCCGCGATGAACGCCAAAGCGAGAGCGCTGGGCATGACCCATACCCGCTATGTGGAACCGACCGGGCTGTCGACCAGCAACGTCTCCACCGCCCGCGACCTGACCAAACTGCTGATCGCGTCCAAGCAGTATCCGCTGCTGAGCCAGCTCAGCACGACGCAGGAAAAAAACGCGGTGTTTACCCAGCCGTCCTACAGTCTGCCGTTTCGCAACACTAACCATCTGATTTATCGTCAGGACTGGAACATCCAACTGACCAAGACCGGCTTTACCAATCAGGCCGGCCACTGTCTGGTGATGCGCACGGTGATCAACGGACGGCCGGTGTCGCTGGTGGTGCTGGATGCGTTCGGCAAATTCACCCACTTCGCCGATGCCAACCGCCTGCGCAACTGGCTGGAAACCGGCAAAGTCAGCCCGGTGCCGGAAGCGGCGCTGAGCTACAAGAAACAGAAGTCGCTGGCGTCGCGCCAGCCGCACGGCGCCGACGTCACGGCCGCCGTGGACGAGTAACCCAGGATAGGGCGGCGTTACGGCGCCGTCCGCCAGTCTTGTACGATCTGACCCCAGTTTGCCACCTCGTCTTCATGCTCCGCTTCACGCCAGGTTTCCGTCAGCGCCTGCTGGTACCATAACTGCATCGCCGGCTGCGCCAGCATGTGGCTGGCGTAGCGTTCAGCCTCGCCGGTCAGCGTCAGGCCGTAGGTTTGCGCCCGAAATACCACCGGGGCGAAAAACGCGTCTACCGCGCTGAACCGCGCGCCCGCCAGAAACGGCCCGCCAAACCGCTGTATGCCTTCCCGCCACAGCTGATTCAGCCGATCGATATCGCTCTGCAACGCTGGGGTGATGGCGTGCAGCTTCACCCGCACGCCGCAGCTCATCGAACACTGGTTGCGCAGCGCGCCGAAGCCGGAGTGCATTTCCGCCGCCGCGCTGCGCGCCCAGGCGCGAGCGGCCTTATCCTGCGGCCAGACCGACGGGTGGTTTTCCGCCAGATACTCGGTGATGGCCAACGAATCCCAGACGGTGATGTCGTCATCCGTCAGGCACGGCACCTTGCCGGTCGGCGAGAAGGTTTTGAAGGCGGTCTGAACCGGGCCGGACGCAAACGGGGTCAGCCGCTCTTCAAACGGGATATCCAGTACTTTTAGCAGGATCCAGGGGCGCAGCGACCAGGACGAATAGTTTTTATTGGCGATGTGCAACTGATACATGTTTTCCTCCGTGGGGATGTAAGGTGGTGTATAACCGTATCGTCCAGATGTACCACGAAATCAGTGGCATGGCACCGTCTGATTGGCGGGAAAACCGTCTCAGGCCAGCAGCACTTGTCCGCAGGCCGCCTGTAGCGCGGGGTAATCGGCGTTGTGGACGCTGGCGGCGTCGGTAATCAGCATGTCGATATCGGTGGGGGCGGCATAGAGAATGCGGCTGGTCACGCCGACCTTGCTGTGATCCGCCAGCATGATGCGTTGTCTGGCGCAGCGCGCCATCGCGCCCGCAATCGCCGCTTCATGATGGGAGAAGCTGCTGGCGCCGGACTGGCTGGCGATGCCGACCGGCGACAGCAGCGCGATATCGGCGCGGTAGCGCTGGATTTCCATTACCGTCAGCGCACCGCTGGTGGCCTGTGCGGACGCGCCCATGTGCCCGCCGAGCAGAATCACCTCGTGCGGCAAGCGTTCATCAGCGTCACCGGAAGTGAGTTTCAGCGCCACATTCAGGCTGTTGGTGATGATAGTCATGCCCGGCAGAGGGAGAAGTTCGCCAGCCAGTAGGGTGGTGGTGCTGCCGGCGTCGATAAACAGCGTCTGACCGGCTTTTAGCTGCTGTACCGCCAGCCGGGCGATCGCCAGCTTTTCCTGTTCCCGCACCGTGTTGCGCACCGACAGCGGCGGCTCCGGTTCGGCGCCGGTCGCGACGATGCCGCCATGCACCCGGCGCAGCACGCCTTGCGCTTCCAGCTTGAGCACATCGCGCCGCACGGTTTCCCGCGATACCCCCAAATGCTGAATGATGTGGTCGGTAGTGACCCGGTTAAGGGACGACAGCAGCAGGCGGATACGGTGCAGGCGGGTTTCTTCAAGCATCAGCGGGCATTCTCTCGGTCAGGTAGCGGTCGCCGCCATTATAACGACAAGGCGGCGGACGATCAGGGTCGACAGACAATACGTCGATTGTGTGATTTTGTGCTTTTTAGCATAACAGCTGTGCAGATTTTGGCAATTGGGCGAGGTGAAACATGTCGGAACGAGCGATATTTATCTATTTATTTGTTTTTTATTTAATTTTATCTGGGGTTTTATGCGGCGATTTGGCGTGCCCGGCCGCCGTGGCGATGCACTTTTTTGGTGATTTTTACGTCGCAAAATAGTGCGTATTTTTGTATTTGTGTATTTTGTTGCTTTTGGTGTAGGGTAGTGCTCATCAGGCGGCACCGGAGAGCCGGCGGCCATCACGCGTTGGGTACATTACTTTCATTGAGTACATTACTTTCATCTGGAGTCATCATGGCGACACGTTCAACCATCATGGATACCAACAGCTTCCGTGCGGAACATGCGGCGGCACTGACAGACGACATCCGCACGCTGACGGAAAAACGCGGCAGGGTGCTGGGCGATTCTTACCGGCTGTTCTACCGCAACCCGGTGCATCTGGTGCGCGGCGAGAAGCAATATCTGTGGGATGCGGCAGGCAACCAGTATCTGGACGTGTACAACAACGTCGCCAGCATCGGCCATTGCCACCCGGCGGTGATTGAGGCGGTGCACGCGCAGATGTGTCAGCTCAACACCCACACCCGTTACCTGCACGATCGCATTCTGGATTACACCGAAGACCTGCTGACGCTGGTACCGAAGGCGATCACCAAAGCGATGTACATGTGCACCGGTTCCGAAGCCAACGATCTGGCGATTCGGGTGGCTCGCGCCTACAGCGGCGGCACCGGGATTATCGTCACCCGCGAGGCGTATCACGGCACCAGCGAGCTGACCTCCGGCGCGTCGCCGGCGCTGGGCAGCGGTCAGCCGATTGCCGCGACTACCCGGCTGGTGCCGGCGCCGGACCGTTATCGCGTCGACGCGCCGGATCTGGGCGCCTGGTTTGCCAATCAAATCCAGCAGCAGATCGATGACATGGCTGCTCACGGCATCAAATTCGCCGGTTTCCTCGCCGATTCGATTTTCTCCTCCGACGGTGTGCTGCCGGGGCCGGCCGGCTATTTGCAAGCCGCTATTGATGTGGTGCACGCCAACGGCGGCATTTTCATCGCCGACGAAGTGCAACCGGGCTTTGCCCGCACCGGCGACGCCTTCTGGGGCTTTGCCCGTCACGGCATCGTGCCGGACATCATCACGATGGGGAAACCGATGGGCAACGGTATCCCGGTATCGGCGCTGCTGGCGAAACCCGAGGTGCTGGCGGCGTTCAGCGACGAGATCCCCTATTTCAACACCTTCGGCGGTAACCCGGTATCGATGGCGGCCGCGCAGGCGGTGCTGAAGGTGATCCGTGAAGAGAAACTGCAGGAGCACAGCAAGGTGGTGGGCGCCCGGTTGTTGAAAGAGCTGGCCGGACTGGCGGATCGCCATGCCTGCGTCGGCGACGTGCGCGGCGCCGGGCTGTTCATTGGTTTCGAACTGGTCAGCGACCGCGACAACAAGACGCCGGATAAGGTACGGGCGCTGAATGTAATCGAACGGCTGCGTGAACAGCGCGTGTTGACCTCAGTGGCCGGCCCGCACGGCAACGTGCTGAAACTGCGCCCGACGCTGGCGTTTCAGGAACACGATATCGACTGGCTGGTCGGCGCGCTGGACAAGGCGCTGAGCGCCACCGCCTCCTGACGTTTTCGTGCCGGCGCTCGTCGGCACGTTCCTCTTGCCGTACGGGACTTGCTTTATGGTTCGCCAGCCCTTGTGCTGTGTCACACCATCAGCGGGAAATGCGCGATATCCATTTTTCCGCTGACGGTTTTGTGGCACATTAGCCGCCTTGTCTTGTCACTATCAGCGGGCAGGTTGTCGTTCCTTAACCGGCAGCTGCACAAGGAATTCGCAATAACAATGAAATGGTTTACTTCACTGGCGCTCGCGGTCGGTCTGGCCTGTAGCCCGCTTTGGGCGCAGACGCCCCTGCAACAGACTGCGCCGCAGGCGGCTTCCGCCCAGCAGCGCGATGCCTTCGTTAACGACCTAATGAAAAAAATGACGCTGGATGAAAAGATCGGGCAGCTCCGCCTGATCAGCGTCGGACCGGATAACCCGAAACAGGCCATTCGCGACATGATCCGCAACGGTCAGGTCGGCGGGATTTTCAACACCGTCACCCGGCAGGACATTCGGGCGATGCAGGATCAGGTGATGCAGCTTAGCCGCCTGAAAATTCCACTGTTCTTCGCTTATGACGTGGTGCACGGCCAGCGTACCGTGTTCCCGATCGGTCTGGGGCTGGCGTCGAGCTGGGACATGAGCGCCGTGGAGCTGTCGGCGAAGATCGCCGCGTATGAAGCCACCGAAGACGGCCTGAACATGACCTGGGCGCCGATGGTCGATATTACCCGCGATCCGCGCTGGGGGCGTGTCTCCGAAGGCTTTGGCGAAGACACCTATCTGACCAGCGAAATCGCCCGCGTGATGGTGAAAGGTTTTCAGGGCGACGACCTGACCGGTCGCCATTCGCTGATGACCAGCGTGAAGCACTATGCGCTGTATGGCGCGGCGGAAGGCGGTCGTGACTACAACACCGTCGATATGAGCCCGCAGCGCATGTTCCAGGATTACATGCCGCCGTACAAAGCGGCGATTGACGCGGGCAGCTACGGCGTGATGGCGTCGCTCAACTCCATCAACGGCGTGCCGGCTACCGCCAACCGCTGGTTGCTGAAAGACGTGTTGCGCGACCAGTGGCATTTCAAAGGCATCACCATCAGCGACCACGGCGCTATTAAAGAGCTGATCAAGCACGGCGTGGCGGCGGACCCGAGCGATGCATCGCGCATTGCGGTGCAGTCTGGTATCGGCATGAGCATGAGCGACGAGTATTTCGTGCGCTATCTGCCGGATCTGGTCAAGCGCGGGCTGGTCAGCATGAAGGATATCGATGACGCCTGCCGCCAGGTGCTGAACATGAAATACGATATGGGGCTGTTCCAGGACCCGTACAACCATCTCGGCCCGGTCGGTTCCGACCCGGTGGACACCAATGCCGAAAGCCGTCTGCACCGCGAGGAAGCGCGTGACGTGGCGCGCCGCAGTCTGGTGCTGTTGAAAAACCGTCTTGATATCCTGCCGCTGAAAAAATCCGGCACCATCGCGGTGGTGGGGCCGCTGGCCGACAGTAAGCGCGACATTATCGGTAGCTGGTCCGCCGCCGGACGTCAGGCGCAGGCGGTGACGGTATACGAGGGAATCCGCAAGGCGGTGGGGTATAACGCCCGCGTTTATTACGCCAAAGGTTCCAACGTCACCAATCATCCGGGGCTGGTCCAGTTCCTGAATCAGTATGACCAGTCGGTGGAGATCGACCCACGCACGCCGCAGGCGATGATCGATGAAGCGGTGGACGTGGCGAAGAAATCCGACGTGGTGATCGCGGTGGTAGGCGAATCTCAGGGGATGGCGCACGAAGCGTCCAGCCGCGCCAAAATTACCATTCCGCCGGAGCAAAAGGCGCTGATTTCCGCGCTGAAAGCCACCGGCAAGCCGCTGGTGTTGGTGCTGATGAATGGCCGTCCGCTGGACCTGAGCCGTGAAGATCAGCAGGCGAACGCGCTGCTGGAAACCTGGTTCAGCGGTACTGAAGGCGGCAACGCCATCGCCGACGTGCTGTTTGGCGATTACAACCCGTCCGGTAAGCTGCCGATGACCTTCCCGCGCTCGGTGGGGCAGATCCCGATGTACTACAACCAACTGCCAACCGGACGTCCGTATTCGGCACAAGCGCCCAACAAGTACACCTCGCACTATTTTGACGAGGCCAACGGGCCGCTGTATCCGTTCGGTTACGGCCTGAGTTACACCACCTTTGAAGTGTCGGACGTGAAACTCTCCAGCCCGACCATGAAGCGCAACGGCAGCGTCAAGGCATCGGTCACGGTCACCAATACCGGCAAGCGCGCCGGGGAAACTGTGGCGCAGCTTTATCTGCACGACGTGGTGGCGTCGATCAGCCGCCCGGTGAAAGAGCTGCGCGGCTTCCAGAAAGTGATGCTGCAGCCGGGTGAAAGCCGTACCCTGACCTTCACCCTGTCGCCGCAGGATCTGAAGTTCTACAACGCGCAGATGCAGCAGGTGGCGGAGCCGGGCAAGTTTGAGGTGATGATCGGGCTGGATTCTCAGCGCGTGAAAACCGGCAGCTTTACGCTGCTATAAGTAGTAACGATAAACGCTAGTTGTTTATGCGACGGCCCCTGCGATGATTCCCAGGGGCCGGACAGGAAAAACCGGCTGCGCCGCGACGGGCGGCCGGATCTAACCGGTTCGGCGTCAGCCGCCGTGCACGATAATGATATACCCCACCAGCATCACGCCGCCGATGCCGCCCAGTGCGCAGAGCGCAAATAGACTGACGATTCCCAGTTTCTTGATATCCATCCGGTTATCCTTTTGTTATGTCCCGGACGGTAAAGGGTTACGTTCCGGTGATGATGACGTTCCGGCGATTATAGAGCCTCCTGCACCGGATACAAGCCAACCGCATTTGTCGGTGTCGCGCCACTACTGCCTGAGTAAATGTGACAACGTCACAATTACGGCCGTTGATTTGTGGACACTGACTTATGGTCACTGACTATGGCTACTGACGTTGCCGCCGGTCTGTGGGACAATACCGGTCAGATTGAACCACAGTGAGACGGCATGACCCTGACCCCCGCGTTAAAGCAGCAGATTGGCGAATGGTATAAAGCGCTGCAACAGCAGATTCCCGATTTTATCTCCCGAGCGCCGCAGCGCCAGATGATCGCCGAGGTGGCGAAAGCGCTGGCGGGCGACTATAAGCGTCATTTGGTGCTCGAAGCGCCGACCGGCGTGGGCAAAACGCTTTCCTACCTGATTCCCGGCATTGCCGTCGGACGCGCGGAGCTGAAAACGCTGGTGGTCAGCACCGCCAACGTGGCGTTGCAGGATCAGATCTTCAACAAGGATTTGCCGCTGCTGCGCCAGTTTATTCCTGAACTGAAATTCACCGCGGCGTTCGGCCGCGGGCGCTATGTTTGTCCGCGCAATCTGGCGGCGATGGCGACCGAGGCGTCGGCGCAGGGCGATCTGATGCTGTTTATGGATGAGCACCTGCCATCCAGCCGCGAGGAGCAAACCACCAGCGCCCGGCTGCAACTGGCGCTGCAAAGCTATGCCTGGGACGGATTGCGTGACCATTGTCAGGAGTCGATCGGCGACGCGCTGTGGCAACGCCTCAGCACCGACAAGGCCAACTGTCTGGGGCGCAACTGTCATTATTACCGCGAATGCCCGTTCTTTCTCGCCCGTCGGGAAATCGAAGACGCCGATGTGGTGGTGACCAACCACGCGCTGGTGATGGCGGCGATGGAGAGCGACTCGGTACTGCCGCAGGCGAAAAACATGCTGCTGGTGCTGGACGAAGGCCATCACGTGCCGGATGTGGCGCGCGACGCGCTGGAGATGTCCGGCGAGGTGACGGTCAGCGCGGTGCAACACCAGATGGATCAACTGGTTCAGCAGGTGGGGCTGTGTCTGGCGCAGTTCCCGCCCAAATCGCCGCCGCGGCTGATGCAGCCCGACAGGCTGGGCGATCACTGCGGCGAGATACGGGAGCAGTTGCAACTGTTCGAGCGGCTGAGCAGCCTGTTTTTGCCGCCGGCCCAGCCGGACGCCGATTACCGTTTCCCGATGGGAGAACTGCCGGAGGAGATGCGCGAGTGCTGCAATCGGCTGTTTAAGCTTGCCGATAGCCTGCGCGGGCTGGCGGAATACCTGCTCAACGATCTGGCGGAAAAAACCGGCAAGCATGATGTCGTTAAGTTACATCAGGCGATGCTGCGCATCAGCCGTCTGAACGGTTACTGGGAAGCGCAGGGCAAGCTATGGCGGCTGGCGGCGCTGGAGAAATCCTCTAACGCGCCGGTGTCGAAATGGCTGCTGCGGGAACGACGCGATAATCAGCTGCACCTGTATTTTCACTGCGCCGGCATCCGCGTGTGCGACCAACTGGACCGGTTGCTGTGGCGCAATCTGTCGCACGTGGTGGTCACCTCGGCGACGCTGCGCTCGCTCAACAGTTTCTCCCGATTGAAAGAACTGTCCGGGCTGGACGAGGAAGAGGGCGATACCTTTATCGCGCTGGATTCGCCGTTCAACCACTGCGAGCAGGGCAAGCTGGTGATCCCGCGTATGCGCCATGAACCGCTGATCACGCATGAAGCTGAACATCTCGCCGAGATGGCGCAGTTTTTCCGTGCCGAACTGCGGCGGGATGTCCACAAGGGGATGCTGATGCTGTTCGCCAGCCAGCGGGCGATGCAGCAGTTTCTGACCGAGGTACCCGACCTGCGGCTGATGCTGCTGGTGCAGGGCGATCAGCCGCGCTACCGGCTGGTGGAATTGCACCGCCAACGGGTACAGCAGGGCCAGACCAGCGTGCTGATCGGCCTGCAATCCTTCGCCGAAGGGTTGGATCTTAAGGGTGAACTGCTGTCGCAGGTGCATATCCACAAGATTGCCTTTCCACCGGTAGACAGCCCGGTGATCCTCACCGAGGGTGAGTGGCTGAAAAGCCTCAAGCGCCACCCGTTTGTAGTGCAGAGCTTGCCGAGCGCCTCATTCAGCCTGATTCAGCAGGTCGGCCGATTGATTCGTAGTCACGACTGCTTCGGTGAAATCGTCATCTATGACCGGCGCTTACTGACCAAAGGCTACGGCGCTCAGCTGCTGGCCGCCTTGCCGGTGTTTCCCATCGAACAGCGTGACATGCCGGATGATGAGTAGCTTGCTGTTATTCATGCGTTTTTTCTGACAGGCGGCCAGTAAATCCCTATCATATCGTCGCCGTGGCCTGTTGGCTGCGGTGTGACAGACTGTGCCTGCACGTCGCATCGCGGCTAACGGTGCGTATGCAACGCAGCCTGACGTTTGATGATTCGATAAGGATGTGTGATGAATAAAAAAATCATGGCGCTCGGCGCACTGCTGTTCCTGTCGCAGGCTTCGGCCGCGCCGGTCAGTATTGAGGTGCTTGACGCCACCATTAAAGATAAAAAAATCGCCGAGGCCGATGTGATGCTGCAACGCGATGGCGCACAGACGGCGGTAGGGCGTACCAATGCGCTGGGGCAGGTGCAGTTGTCGCCGCCGTTCGCCGCCGATGAGAATGCCTTGCTGATTATCAAAAAGCCGGGATTTTCCAACCTGGTGGTCAAGTGCCCGTGCGACGGGCTGACCTACGCCATCAGCCCGGTGATGAAGAATCTGGACGGGATGCGTATCGTGCTGACCTGGGGCGCGACGCCGGCCGACCTTGACTCGCATCTGGTCTATGGCAACAGCCATATCTATTTCGACAATCAAAAGGGACCGGACGCTAACCTGGATGTGGATGACGTCGACAGTTACGGCCCGGAAACCATCACCATCGAGAAAAAGCGTTTCGGCGAAAGTTACCTGTACGCGGTACACGACTACACGCATATTCATGAGCCGGATCAGGCCGCACTCTCGAACAGTCAGGCGAAAGTATTCGTCTACGTCGGGCAGTCGCTGGTCAGAACCTATAGCGTGCCGCGCAATCAGGTCGGCAATCTGTGGACGGTATTCCGCCTGAACCCGAACGGCGATTTTGAAGATATCAACACCATCAAACAGACCGGCTATCAGGACCCCAATAACGTTGCCGCCGGGGTCAGCGGGCAGCTGTCCGGCCGGGCGGCGACCGGTACGGTCAACGTCAATCAGGCGGCGGCGAAAGCGCTGAACCGTCAGGGCGAAGACGCCTACCGCCGCGGCGATCTGGAAAGCGCGATTGCGTTTTACCAGCAGGCGATTGAGCAGGATGCGGTATTCAGCCAGGCGTACAGTAATCTGGGGCTGGCTTACCAGAAACTGGACCGCATCGCCGAAGCCATCTGGGCAAACCGTAAGGCGATCGCGCTGGCGGACGGGCCGAACGCGGCAACGGTGCGCGCCAGTTCCTACTATAACATCGCCCGAATCTATGAAGCGGCCGGGCAACTGGACGACGCCCTGCGTCATTATCAGTTGGCCAAGGCGCAGAAAGACAGCGCCACCTACGATCAGGCTATCAGTCGCATCAAAAGTAAGCTGTAACGGCTGACCGTGTTTCCTTGCCGCCTCGGATCCGGGGCGGCAACGGCGATTTCGCGCTTCCCCGGTGACAAATTCATGCTATGTTTCCAGACAGTTGTCCTGCTATGACCGGCGCCATCGGCGCGGACGGGCGTCATCGGCTCGCCCGGTCTGGGACACCGTCTAACCGTCGCCTTACCAATGAGAGCACACCATGGATTACACCCGAATCATTAAAGAGGTTGGCCGCGGCAAAAATCATGCGCGCGATCTGGATCAGGACACGGCTTATCAGTTGTATGGTCAGATACTGAATGATCAGGTGCCCGAGCTGGAGCTGGGCGGGCTGTTGATCGCATTTCGCATCAAGGGTGAATCCGAAGCCGAAATGCGCGGTTTCTATCAGGCGATGAGCGAACAGACGTTGCGTCTGTCCGCACCGGCCGGCAGCCCGATGCCGGTGGTGATCCCCAGCTATAACGGCGCCCGCAAACAGGCCAACCTGACGCCGTTGCTGGCGCTGCTGCTGCACCGGCTGGGGCTGCCGGTGGTGGTGCACGGCGTGAGCCGCGACCCGAGCCGCGTGACCAGCGAGGCGATTTTCCGCGAACTGGGCATCGCGCCGGTGAGCGACGCGCAGGCGGCGCAGCAGCGGCTCGACCGGGGTGAACCGGTGTTTATGCCGGTATCGCTGCTCTGTCCCGCTATCGAACGTCAGTTGGATCTACGCTGGCGTATGGGGGTGCGTAACAGCGCCCATACGCTGGCCAAGCTGGCCACGCCGTTTGGTGAAGCCGCGGCGTTGCGGCTGGCGAGCGTGTCGCATCCGGAGTATGTCGGCCGGGTCGGCACGTTCTTTGAGGACATTAACGGCCGCGCGTTGCTGATGCACGGCACCGAAGGCGAGGTTTACGCTAACCCGCAGCGCTGCCCGGAAATTCATTTCATCCGTGAGCAACGGCGGGACATCCTGCAATGGCGACAGGATATCGCGGTAGACAGCGCGGCGCTGCCTTCGGCGAAGGATGCCGCCGCCACCGCCCGCTGGACGGAAGCCTGCCTGGCGGGCGAACAACCGATACCGCAGGCGATTCGCCTGCAACTGGCATGCTGTCTGGTCGGCAGCGGCGAGGTGGCCTCAATGGAGCAGGCGGTTTCGACGATACGAAAACGACTGGGTTGATCATAACGATTAACGATAAGTAAGGAACAACCACATGCAACAGGCTAAGGCGTATTTTGACGCCCTGAACCGCGATTATCTGGCGGTGCATCAAACCAAAGAGGATCTTTTCTGGCAGCGTTATATGGGAACCGGCGACGAAACGGTTTCCGCCCGCTTCGCCGAAGCGGAAAGCGCCTGGAAGCGTTTTATTTCGCAATCATCCCGGCTGGCCGAACTGCGGCAGCACATTGCGGCCGTCGACGCGGCTCCCGCCGGCGAAGCGCGTGACGCGCTGCTGCACGGTTTACGCGGCTGGTACCGTTTTTTTGACTGCAATGTGATTGAAGATCCGCAGGCACAGGCGCTGATGGATGAACTCATCGCCGCGGAGAACGATCTGTTTTCCCGCCGCAAAACGCATCAACCGACCCACCTCAATGAGCAGGGCGAGCGGGTTTCCGCCTCGCTGGGCGAGCTGCTGACCAATCAGGTCACCAATGATAATGAAGCGTATCGCCGTAGTTCGCAGCAGGCGCTGCGCGATCTGGAGCAGTGGCTGGTCAATCATGGATTCCCGGCGCTGGTCAGCCTGCGTAACCGCTTTGCGCGCCAGATGGGCTATCGCAACTACTTCGATTACAAGGTGAACAAGACCGAGCGCATGACGCCGGAACAGCTGTTCGCCATTCTGGATCGTTTCGAAGAACAAACGCGTGACGCCAACCTGCGCAGCCTGCGTCAACTGGCGGCGGAAAAGGGCGAGTCGGCGTTGCAGCCGTGGAATGTGCGCTACGCCAGCACCGGCGATGTCACCCGTCAGTTGGATCCTTATTTCCCGTTTTCCGCGTCGCTGTCCCGCTGGGTCAACAGCTTCAAGCGCCTGCATATCGGTTTTAGCGGCGCGCAGATGCAGCTCGACCTGCTGGTGCGCAAAGGCAAATATGAAAACGGCTTTATGCACCAGCCGGTGCCGCCGTTTGTGGATCAAGGCCAGTGGCTGCCCGCGCGTATCAACTTCACCAGTCTGGCGCAGCCGGATCAGGTAGGCAGCGGCGCCAACGGCATCAACACGCTGTTCCATGAGGGCGGCCATGCGGCGCATTTCGCCAATATCCGCCAGAATGCGCCTTGTTTCGCCCAGGAGTTCCCGCCGACCTCGATGGCCTACGCCGAAACCCAATCGATGTTCTGCGACAGCCTGCTGCAGGACGCCGACTGGCTGAAACGTTATGCGCATAACGCGCAGGGCGAGCCGATCCCCGATGCGTTGATTCAGGCTGATATCCGCGCTCGTCAGCCAATGCGCGCCTTCAACGAACGCCATATTCTGCTGGTGCCGTATTTCGAATGGCAACTGTACTGCATGGATGACGAGGAACGCACCCCAGAGGCGATTTTGCAACTGGCGCGCGACATCGAACGGCGCATTCTCGGCATCAACGGCAGCCCGCGTCCGACCATGGCGATTCCGCATCTGCTGTCGATGGAGTCGGCCTGTTCGTATCAGGGGTATCTGCTGGCGATGATGGCGGTGGAGCAAACGCGGCATTTCTTCCTGCGGCGCGACGGTTACCTGACCGATAACCCGGCGATCGGCCCGGCTTTGACCCGCCATTACTGGCAGCCCGGCAACAGCCTGACCCACGATGAAACGCTGCGCGACCTGACCGGTGAAGGGTTCAATCCGGATTATCTGGCCCGCGAATGCAACCTGACGGTGGATGAAGCCTGGCGGCAGGCGCAGGCGACCATCGCCGCCGCCGTGGCGCGCCCGCAACCGGCGGCGGATTTCGACCTCAACGCCCGTATCCAGGTGGTGGACGGCGACGAGGTGCTGGCGGATAACCAGTACGGCGACGACGCCATGTGCCAGGCGTTCGCCCGCGTGATTGACGAGGCTTATCCGGCTTACGCCTGAGTGTTCAAGACGCTGTGGTGGATCCATGGCGTCTGTTTTTCCTGTCTCGTGTTTTGTTTTCCCATCACCATTTTATATCGCTAAACCGGTACGGCTCTCTCGCGCCGGGGCCGGCCCGTGCCTATACTGGTCGGGCGATATTCGTAGTGAAAGTGCCTGTTATTAAAAAAGTTTCACCGAACTGTCATCAGCGCCGATTAGGCTGATGCGGTTTCCTATCCTCGACGATAATCCGTGACAATAAAAAGGACATATCATGCGCTACTCTTACGTGTTCATGGCGGTGGCTTGCGCACTGGCGACAGTACCGGCACAGGCCGCTTCCCGCAGCGATTCCCAATTGCCGCAAGTCAGCCTGTTGCAAACCACCACCGAGGCCAGCAACAGCGCCCCGGTCATTGAGATGCAGCAGCAGGTGCAGCAATACCTGCAAAAAGCCTTGCAGGGAGTCGCACCGAAGCTGACTCGCGCGGTGCTGGATAAAGCGCCGGATCAGGGAGAACCGCAGGGCGATATGAAATGGCTGAAAGCGACCGGTTACGTTTTCAACCCTAAAGATCAACAGCAGGCCAGCGTGAAACTGCTGGAAGGGTTCAGAACCCTGCCGGCGTCGGTGTTGCAGAAAAACCTGGCGACGGTTGAGCGCATCAATTTGGAGTCAACCCTGCCGCTGCGCCAGAAAGCGCTGATTGATGCGGAAAACACCCGCTATCTGTACGCGCTGGCGGAAGCGCTGGGGCCGAAGCTGGGCAAAGCGTTTCTCGATGTCTACCAGAAAGGCGAAATGGGTAAGGCCGCCGCGTTGATCAAGGCTACCAATGTCAGCACGTCAGCGGCGAAAAACGCCTTTAACTACCCGCGGCCGTTCAAACAGCCGGGCAACAACATCCATCTGGTGCCGGATACCGCCGTCGTGGCGGATAACGCCCGTTATACGGCGTCGGGCGGTTCGTTCCCCAGCGGCCATACCAACGGCGGGTATAACGACGCGCTGTTGCTGGCGCAGATGCTGCCGGAGCGTTTCGTGCCGCTGATTGACCGCGCCGCCACCTACGGCTATTCCCGCCTGGTGTTGGGGGTGCATTATCCGCTGGATGTGATCGGCGGTCGCATGGCGGCCGAGCGCAGCGTGGC
This sequence comes from Dickeya dadantii NCPPB 898, assembly GCF_000406145.1. Lineage (NCBI taxonomy): Bacteria > Pseudomonadati > Pseudomonadota > Gammaproteobacteria > Enterobacterales > Pectobacteriaceae > Dickeya > Dickeya dadantii. The sequence goes on from NZ_CM001976.1 coordinate 1,962,888, forward strand.
GCATTTCCTGAACGACCCGAAATACCGCGTGCTGTTCAACGACGCCAAAACCCAGCTGCGTGCCGCGCTGGAAAAAGCCTGCGGCACGACGCTGGCCGAATGCGCCAAACCACAGGGTAGAAACGACCCTTACACCGACCCGGCGATGACGTCGTTCTACCGCTACACCATGACCTACAATCTGCCGGTGGCGAAAGTGAAAGCCCAGCCGGTCAAGGTACCTGAAGGGGCGGAAGTGCTGCTGGAAGGGCCGTTGCCGCAGTTGAGCGCGGCCCAGCGCCGGGCGCTGATGGTAAAAACCGCGATAGCCGACGGCTATCCGCTCTCTTCCGGCGGGGTGGATGCCAACTTCTGGCAGCGCCTGAACCTGCATGACGCGGTGGCAGCAGCGAAGACTGTAACCAAATAAGCGTTTTCATCATAACGGACATATTTCTCCGTACAGCCTGATCAGCAGCCAATGTCATCGCGACATTGGCTGTTCTTTTCGTGCAGTCCTCTATTTTCGCGTCTCTGCCATGCTCACGGCCGTATCGCTTCCGGACGCGGCGGGCGGGCCTTAAGGTCACATTTTGTATCGTTAACGCGGTGAGGGTTTCTCGCGCGGGAAAGGGTTCAATTCTACGCTGGTGATAGCTGAACGAGGGGGCCGATGCGCTCACCGTAACCTGTGCCGTTTCCTGTGAGCAGAAAAATAAGGGGGTAGCATGCGGTATCCTGTTGTTTTCATCGTAGTGACCTGTACGTTGGCGGTGTGGCAAGCGCAAGCCGCTGTTGATGGTGATGCGATTGTGCAGCAAATGAGTTTGCTGCAAACCACGACTCAAGCCAGTAGCAGTAAGCCGGTGGTCGATATGCAGCAGCGCGTGCAGCGATATTTGCAAAAAGCGTTGCAGGGAAGCGCGCCGCTGCTAACCCGCTCGGTGATGGATAACGCGCCCTACCTGAGCGAACCCTGGGATGATGTGAAGTGGCTGAAAGCGGCCAATTACCCCTTTAATTCCAAAGATCAGCAGCAGGACAGCATCCCGTTGCTGTCAGGATTCAACGCGCTGCCGGCAGATGTTTTGCAGGAGAATATGGCGACCGTGGAACGTATCAATCAGGACGCCTCACCCGCGTTGCAGCAAAAGGCGCTGATTGATGCGGAAAACACCCGTTACCTGTACGCGCTGGCGGAAGCACTGGGGCCGAAGTTGGGCGAGGCGTTTCTGGATGCGTATCAGCACGGTGAGATAGGCAAGGCCGCGGTGTTGATCAAAGCGTCCAATGTCAGTACGTCGGCGGCGAAAAATGCGTTTCATTATCCGAGGCCATTCCAGCAATCGGGCAATCGTATTCATCTGGTGCCGGATACCGCGGTAGTGATGGATAACCAGCCTTATAAGGCTTTCGATGGGGCATTTCCCAGCGGCCATACCAGCGGCGGGTATAACGCCGCGTTACTGATGGGACAGATGCTGCCGGAACGTTTCGTGCCGCTGATTGACCGCGCCGCCACCTACGGTTATTCGCGCCTGGTGTTGGGGGTACATTATCCGCTGGATGTGATCGGCGGTCGCATGGCGGCCGAACGCAGTGTGGCGCATATCCTGAACGACCCGGCATACCGCGTGCTGTTCAATGAAGCCAAAACCCAGTTGCGCGCCGCGCTGGAAAAAGCCTGCGGCACGACGCTGGCCGAGTGCGCCAAACCGCAGGGTAAAAATGACCCCTACACCGACCCGGCAATGAAGTCGTTCTACCGCTACACCATGACCTACCACCTGCCGGAGGCGATAGTAGAAGCCCTGCCGCTCAAGGTGCCGGAAGGGGCGGAGGTGCTGCTGGAAGGGCCGTTGCCGCAGTTGAGCGCGGCCCAGCGCCGTGCGCTGATGATAAAAACCGCGATAGCTGACGGGTATCCGCTCTCCTCCGGCGACATGGACGCCAATTTCTGGCAGCGCCTGAACCTGCATGATGCGGTGGCCGCGGCGGAGCAATAAATGCCGGCGTCTGCGAGATAAGCAAGAGGGCGTCAGGGGAAGCCCTCTTGCTATTATTTCGGCGGGTTCCGTCAGCGTTTAATGCTGACGTTATCGAAGCTGACTTTGCCGTTGCCGCCATTGTGGGATGACAGCGCCAGCCCGATATACAGCGTATCGTTCATGTTGGGATTGATGAGTTTGTTGAGTCTGGTCCAGTTCAGGCCGTCGTCGGAAACCTCCGAGATAAAGGTGTTGCCGTCGCGGGTTAATCGCAGCCAGGTGGGCTGGCTGCCGTTTTCGGATTTGGCGAAAACGCCTCTGCTGCCGGTGGCGGAGCCGTCTTTGCTGCGCCATTGCGACATCGCGCCGGCTGACGCGGTATACCCCGTCAGCACATAGGCGCTGCTGTCGGAAAGGGTATTGCGTATCATCAGGCCGGCTTTGGCGTAAGGGTCGTTATACCGCAGATCGATCAGCCGCGCCGTAATACTGCCGTCGCCTTTCAGGGGTTGATAGACGAAATTGAAGGCGTCGGCGGCACCCCACATATCGCCGGTATGCGCTTCCAGCGCAATCACCTCCTGATCTTCGGTGGCGGTACCGGGCGTATCGGTTTTGCCGATGTCCTGCCGTTTCCATGCGTCGCTGAGCGGAGATGCCGGCGGCGTGGTCACGTTGACCACGTTGGAGTAAACGGAATCGCCAGCCTGATTGTAAGCCTTCACCCGGAACGCGTAGGCAGTGTTGGGGGCCAGCGTGCCCACCTCCACCGAGGTGGCGCCCGGCCCCAGCGATTCGGCGCTGGTGTAGGCGCCGCCGGCTTCATAGGCACGGGGCGTGGTGTCATAAGCGCCATCGCCGAAGGTGCCGGCATAGGAATATTCGACGATAAAGCCGCGCTCATTATCCGAACAGTCGTTCCAGTCCAGTTGCACCACCGAACTGGAGATCGCGCCGGCGGTCAGGCTGTCCGGTGAGGCTGGTGGTTTATCTGCGCCGGTGTAGGGATCCAACGATATCCCCGCACGCAAGGTTTTAGCGTTGACGCGATAACGCGTCGCGGCCAGCCGGTTGTTCACGTCGTTGAGCGTCAGCGGCGTGATGCTGAGATCGTAATCCACCGGACCTTCGCGCTGGGTGAGGGTGGCGGTGCCGTCCAGATAGAAAATTTCGTTGAGCCACAGGCTGGGCATGATTTCGCCGTTACCGGCCGGCGATCCGACGGTAAAGGGAACCATCGGGTTGCCGGTGCTGGTTTGGGTACCGGCGTTCCACACGGCGGAGCGGCCGGGCGCGCCGTCAAGGCTATAATCCGGCGCGTAGCGATCGGTCAACGCGACCTTTTTGATAAAGCCCTGCGTGGTTGTCACCAGCGGCGCATTTTCCGCCAGCAAGGTGCCGCCGCGGTTGAAATAGTTCAGTTCCCAGTGCATCAGAAAATATCCCTGACCGGTCAGGGTCAGGTGCTCGCCGGCGTGCAACAGCAGGTATTTCCCTTCCTTTGAACCTTTGATGGGTTCGACGTATTTATTCGCCTCGCCATCGTTGTCGCCGACCAGCGTGACGCCGGTCGCCGTCGGCCGCTGGTACAGGCCGTTGATCCTGGAATAGGACAGATCCTGATCGCCTTTATCGAACGTCGCCTGTTCGGCCGCCGCGACGGACCCGGCACAGCGTTGCGTGTCGGCGGCGCTAGCGTCGTTGGCCACTCCGTAGGCGCCGAACAGCAATCCGCCAAGCAGGGCGTTGAGTCGGCGTTGGGGGTGGCGAGAACGGATGGTTTTCATGTGCAGAATCCTGGTGAATGTATAACGTATTGATTTAAATGTAATATCGATAATGACTGGCGATCGCTTCGAGCAGCGTATAGGAATCAGTAAAAAATGCCAGACCCATTGGATTTATTCTCGGAATGTTCGGGTACCGTGGGGCGATGGGACAACATGGCGTGAGGGAATCGGGTTGGCGCTGCTCTGAACGCCAGTACGTTAACGGCAGCCCCGGCAGGGCCGCCGTCAAGGCTTATCAGGAAACGTGCTGTAAAAACTCGCGCAGGCGATCGCTGGGCGGATTAGAAATCAACGTATCCGGATGACCGTCTTCGGCAATACGGCCTTTATCGATGAAGATCAAGCGGGAGGCCACTTTTTGGGCAAAACCCACTTCATGGGTCACGATGACCATGGTCATGCCTTCTTCGGCCAGATCTTTCATCACGTTCAGCACTTCGTGGCGCAGCTCCGGGTCCAGCGCCGAGGTCGGCTCGTCAAACAGCATCAGCTTAGGTTTGACCGCCAGCGCACGGGCGATCGCCACACGCTGCTGCTGGCCGCCGGACAGCTCGGACGGGTAGTGGTGCGCGCGCTCCGCCAGACCCACTTTGCCCAACAGCTCACGGGCTAGTTTCTCCGCGTCGGCCTTGCTGGCGCCGCGTACCCGAATCGGGCCGAAGGCCACGTTTTCCAGCGCAGTCAGGTGCGGGAACAGGTAGAACTGCTGGAACACCATGCCCGCTTCCTGACGGATCAGGCGCTCGTCCACTTTCGGGTCGTTGACGGTCAGGCCGTCCACCACCAGTTCGCCGCTGCTGATCTCTTCGAGCTTGTTGATGCAGCGCAGCAGGGTGGATTTCCCGGAGCCGGACGGCCCGATGATCACTACTACTTCACCCTGATTGATGTTCAGGTTGATGTCGTGCAGTACCTGAGTCTGACCGTAGTGTTTCGATACGTTTTTAAATTCAATCATATAATCTTCAGTCTTCTTTCCAGCCAGCGCATTCCAATGGTAAGAACCAGTGTAATGACCAGATAGATAATCGCCGTGGCGGTCAGTATTTCCAACGCGCGGAAATTACCCGCAATGATTTCCTGTGCCTGACGCGTGAGCTCAGATACACCAATCACAATACACAATGACGTGTCTTTAATACTGATGATCCACTGGTTGCCCAGCGGCGGCAGCATACGACGTAATGCCAGCGGCGTAATCACATGGCGCAAGGTGGCACGGTGCGATAACCCCAGCGCCAAACCCGCTTCGGTAAAGCCTTTATGGATAGACAACACCGCACCGCGTGTAATCTCGGCGATGTAGGCACCCGAGTTAATCATGATAGTGATGATGGCTGCGGTAACCGGGTCTATGCGAACCGATGTCAGCATCATGGGAAGAGCGAAGTAGATGTACATTATCTGTATCACCATGGGGGTGCCACGGATCACTTCGATAAAAACCAACGCGATGCGGTTAGAGAACCACCCGCCATAGACACGGGCAAAACCCGCCATAACGCCGATAACCAAGCCGCCCAACAGCCCCAGCACGGAAATCAGCAGAGTCATTTGGGCCCCTTCCAGCAATTGAGGGATAGACGGCCAAATGACACTCCAGTCAAACTGCATGAAAATTCTCCAGCAATGATAACGCTACAAAATGTAATGAAAAAAATAATAGAGTGAAGCGCCGCGCGGTTTATCCGGCGACGCCGCAGCGGTGAAGTCTATTATTTCGGTTCGGTGCCGAACCATTTTTTGTAGATGGCGGCGTAGGTGCCGTTGTCGCGCAAGGTTTTCAGCGCACCGTTCACCTTGTTACGCAGCTCGTCGCTGCCTTTCGGGAAGGCGACGCCGTATTGCTGTGCCTTGATCGACTCACCGACGGTTTTGAACTTGCCGTTGCCGGCCGTTTTGATGAAATACAGGATGTTCGGGGTGTCATGCAGTACCGCGTCGGCACGGTTGGTACCCAACTCCAGATAGGCGTTGTCGATGTTCGGGAACTGGCGCAGTTCCTTGGTTTTGATGTTGGCTTTGGCGTAGTCGACCGAACCGGTGCCGCTCTTCACCGCCACCACTTTACCGGCCAGATCCTGCTCGCCTTTGATGTCCTGATTGTCGGCGCGCACCATCACCAGCAGGCCGCTGTTGTAGTAACCGTCAGAGAAATCGATTGCGCGCTTGCGCTCTTCGGTAATGGTGATGCCGGCCAGCGCCAGATCCACGTTGCGGGTTTGTAGCGCCGGGATGATGCCGCTGAAGTCCATCGGTTTCAGGGTGTAGTTCAGGTTCAGTTGCTTGGCGATGGCATCCCACAGGTCGATGTCAAAACCGACGTATTTGTCGCCTTGCTTAAATTCAAACGGCACGAACGCGGTGTCGGTCGCCACGAGCAGTGGTTTCTCCGCTGCCTGACCGGACAGGCTGAAGGCCAGCGCAAGTGCGGCCAGTGAAGCTTTAAATAATGATTTCATCAAAACGTCCTTCCTCTCGTTGGTTATATATTCCGCTGTCTTACCGCACCTTACGGATTTGCTGCGTCAACCCCGGCATGCAGGTATGGGCCGATGGCTCGGCATCGGTTGTGATCACTCGCCGTACTGCCGGAGGCGGTGGAGAAAACAGGGGGAGTCGTTGCCAAAACAGGACGGGTAGACCCGCTAATTATTATGATGCATCCATCAGAAACGCCTATGGATCGCGCTGCTATGAATAACTGAATTGTGCAGGGGACACAACCGTTGATTACGTTCTGGGGACAATATTGCTAACAAGCGCTAACTTTTTGTACGTTTTGCAACGTTATTTCGAGCGTTTTGCGTAGTGATGCAAAAAAAATGCATATTATTTCAGACGTTCTGACAGGGTGAAAATCGCGGAAAAAGGCATGGATGAAACAGCAAAAGGGGGGGAATCGGTGGAAATGGACGGGGAAATCCGGCGGCTGAGCCGCCGGTCATCATTGATGAATTATTCGATGTTGGCTTCGATGAACCACAGGTACTGATCCAGATCGCGGGAGGCGGCGGTGAGCATGTCCGCGGTATCTTCATCCTGTGCCTGACTGATGGCTTTGCGAACGGTATTCGCCACAACGGCGTAGCGGTCCGCCAGGGCCTTCAGATGGTCCTGCACGCTGTGGATATCAAGCGGGTAGGGCTTCAGTGCGGTTTTCTCGTGGAGCACCCGGGTGGTGCCGGTCGCCACGCCGCCCACCTGCACCACGCGCTCGGCGAAGGTATCCAGATGGGTAATCAACGAGGTGCGGAAGGTATCCAGCATCTCGTGTACGGCGATGAAATTCGCTCCGCGCATGTTCCAGTGCGCCTGCTTGGTGATCAGCGACAGATCGGTAAAGTCCACGACCAGCTGATTGAGCAGGGCAATGGTCGAGGCTTTAACGTTATCGTCCAGATCGTTACGGGTGAAAATAAGATCAGCGGAAGCTGTTTTTACCAGTTTGGCTGTACGCATAGTATTATCCTCTTTATTCCTGTCATTACTGATAATGATTTTGGCTGTCGACGAGACGAATTATAGCAGCCGGTATGAGCAGAGGATGCTCAGTTCGGTCTATTACAGGAATAGACTCAGACATCTAAGAATGTCGCCTGGCTGGCACGCTATTTAACATTCAGATCAACCAGTAAAGGAATCAAAAGGGATGGTTTGGATATTGATATAAATTACAAGGTGTTGACGAGAGTGGTAACGAGAAAGAATCAGCGATACTTCACTTTTAGTGCTATTTAAATATTCAATTGTTTTCAGAATGTGTCTTTTTGAAATAAAGACAGCCGGCGGGATAGTCACACAAAATGATATTTCCCGGCCGGGACTGGCCGGGAGAAAGGCTATTTTTAGGCGGAACAATGATGACGCCGCTTATTCAGAACGCGGCGGATTTCAGGGCGAGCCGGGTCTCAGGACGAGGCAGATGATGTCGCGTTCTTTTTCGCGCTAAGCGTGGTGCCCAGCGAGGCGATAATAATAAACGCCAGCGCCAGCCACTGGGTGAGCGACAGGTGTTCGCCGAGAAAAAGAATGCCGGACATCGCCGCCACCGCGGGTTCCAGGCTCATCAGGGTGCTGAACGTACGCGCCGGTAAACGGGTTAGCGCCAGCATTTCCAGCGTATACGGCAGCGCGGTGGACAGCACCGCCACCGCTATACCTATCGGCAGAATACTGAGGGAAAATAGACTGTTGGTATCGGAAAACAGCAGGCCGATCGGACAATAGATCAGCGCGGCGATCAGCGAACCCATCGCCACGGTGCCGGCGCCGTGGTTGGCGCCGGCCTTCTGACCGAACAGGATATAACCCGCCCAGCAGGCGCCGGCGCCGGCGGCAAAGGCGGCGCCGGTTAAATCCACATTACCGATGTGCTGCCCGAGCGGCAACAACAACCACAGCCCGGCGGCGGCCAGCAATACCCACATGAAATCCAGCAGGCGGCGCGACGCCAGAATCGCGACCGCCAGCGGCCCGGTGAACTCCAGCGCCACCACGATCCCCAACGGTACGGTGCGCAGCGCCAGATAAAACAGATAGTTCATGCCGCCCAGCGTGATGCCGTAGACCAGCAGCGACAACCTGTCCGACCCAAAGCGCAGCCGCCAGGGCCTGAACACCACCAGCAGAATCAGCGCGCCTATCGCCAGGCGCAGTGCCGTCATGCCGGATGCGCCGATCAGCGGGAAAACCATCTTGGCCATCGCCGCGCCGGTCTGGATGGAAAGCATGGCGATGATGATCAGTAATACCGGCAGGAATACGGAGTTTTTTAATGCGGAAATCAAGGTCATTGCAGGGCCTTAAAATTCAATGTGCAACCAGAAAAAAGCAGGCAATAAATGAACAAATTATTCGAAGTTAGTTTACTCTTGTTGACCTTAATTTACTCTCCATTTGAAAATCTTTTTTTTGATATAAATTCAGCTTGAAAATTAATCAAAAAATTAAGAAAACTCCGCATCGAAGCGGAGCGATTCATTTATTTTTTCATACGTTCGTGAACTTTATTTTTCATTAAAAATCAATAATATAAATTGAAAATGAAATGAATTGTTACATGTTTAGCCTAATTGAAAAATAATAACCAGGCGGCATGTGCCCTAATTTTTTGTTATATTTGTCTCGCTTAAATCTTCTTTCGTAAGATAATTCGAGGCATATTATGAAAAAAATCGCGTGTCTTTCCGCTCTGGCTTGTGTTCTGGCCGTAAGCGCAGGTACTGCAGTGGCTGGCGACAGCACTGTATCTCTTGGTTATGCTCAGGGCGACGCTCAGGGCGTGCAAAACAAACTGCCGGGTTTCAACCTGAAATACCGTTACGAATTCGATAACAGCCAGCTGGGCGTGGTAGGGTCTTTCACCTACCTGCAGGACAGCCAGACTGTTAACGGTACCTACGACAAAGCGCAGTACTACGGTTTCAGCGCCGGTCCGTCTTTCCGTTTCAACGACTGGGCGAGCATCTATGGCCTGGTTGGCGTGAGCGCGGCTAAATTCACCGCCAACAACACCGACGGTTCTTCCAACAACAGCTCCAGCGATGCTGGCTTTGTCTACGGTGCCGGTCTGCAGTTCAACCCGGTTCAGAACGTAGCCTTTGACGTTGGTTACGAGCAGAGCCGTATCCGCAGCGTTGACGTAGGCAGCTGGAACGTGGGCGTAGGCTACCGTTTCTAATCGCGCCATGCGCTTCACGCACCGCGTGAAAAAATGCGTTCTGAAAAATCCGCCCTGCCGGGTGGATTTTTTTATGGCTGCGGCAAGCCCGCCAGCAGTTTTTTAAGCAGCAGGTTGAGTTGCTGCTGTTCGTCTTCATTCAATGATGCCAACGCCTGCCGCTCATTGTCGGTATGTAGCGCCACCAGCGTATCCATCAGTTCCCGCCCTTGTTCCGTCAGCGTGACCAGCGTACCGCGCCGATCCTGCGGGTTGCTCTGACGTGCCACCCACTGCGCCTGTTCCAGCCGATCGATGCGGTTGGTCATGCCGCCTGACGACATCATCAGCGCCTCGTACAGCTGCGTGGGCGTCAGCGCATAGGGCGCGCCGCTGCGTCGCAGCGTCGCCAACACATCAAACTCGCCGGGACGCAGACCGAAACGGGTAAATAGTGGGTTGAGATGATCCCGTTCGAGCCGCTGGGCGGCTTCGAACAGCCGGCCCAGCACCTGCATCGGAAACGGGTCAATATCCGGCCTTTCCCGCCGCCATTGTTCATAGGCGTTATCTGCGCGATCTGTCATAAGCGTAATTTATCTTGACGTTAAGATTCTTTTGATGAAGATATTCTACGGGCAACACAGGTCGTCGTTCAAGCATCAGGGAGTCATAAGGAGCGTTATGTCACACGCAATTCGTGCAGGATCACTGTTTTTTGTCGTCATCACCATCATGTTGCTGGGGTTGAATCTTCGGCCGGTGCTGGCTGGCGTCGGGCCGCTGCTGTCGAGGATTCAGGCGGCGACCGGCATGGGGGATACGCAGGCTGGCTTATTGACTACGTTGCCGGTATTCGCCATGGGAATCTGCGCCCTGTATGGCGGCTGGCTACAGACCCGACTGGGAGAATATCGCGGCATCGGTATCGGCATTGTCGGGATTGCGGTGGCCTGCCTGCTGCGGTGCTGGCTGACCAGCACCGCCGGGTTATTGCTGACCGCCGCGCTGGCCGGTATCGGCATTGCGCTGATTCAGGCGCTGATGCCGTCGTTTCTGCGCCGTAGCTTTAGCCGTCAAAGCAGCCGGCTTATGGGGTTGTACACCACAGCCATTATGGGCGGCGCGGCGCTGGCGGCAGCCAGTATCTCGCCGCTGGCGGACATCATGGACTGGGACGGCGCGCTGGCGATATGGGGCGCGCTGGCGACACTGGCGACGGTAGCCTGGCTGATTACGGTGTCGTTGAGTCCGATGCCGGATAGCGCGACGCGTTCGGGGCCGGCGCCATCGCAGAATCGGGCCTGGGCGCTGATGATCTTTTTCGGCATCGGTACCGCCGCGTATACCCTGGTGCTGGCCTGGTTGCCGCCGTATTACACCCAGCTTGGCTGGAGCCCCGCCCGTAGCGGGTTATTGCTGGGTGGGCTGACGCTGACCGAAGTGGTGGCCGGGCTGCTGGTGTCGTTGCTGATTAACCGGTTCCCGGACCGGCGCTATCTGCTGCTGCCGGTATTGTTATTGCTGCTGCTGGGTATGGCCGGCTTGATACTGGCGCCGCAGACGCTGGTGTTGCCGATCATGATTGCGCTGGGGCTGGGTATCGGCGCGCTATTTCCGCTGTCGCTGATTATCGCGCTCGATCAAGTGGACGACCCGCGTCAGGCGGGTGCGCTGATGGGGTTCGTACAAGGGGGCGGTTACCTGATCGCCAGCCTGATGCCGTTGCTGGCGGGTTTTATCCGGCAGTACACCAGCGGTCTGGGGCAGGCCTGGTTGATCATGGCGGCGGGGGTGGGGGTGCTGATCCTGATGGCGCTGCGTTTCGCGCCGCGCCATCAGGTGTCGGCGTCGGCCTAACGGCGTGATAACGCCAACTGCGGCGTCAGGAACAGGTTGCGGAAGTATTCCCGAACCGCCTGCATCGCCGGGGTAAACTCGGCGTCATGATACCAGGCCAGCCCGACGCTCATCGGGTGAACCCGGTCTTTCAGCGATCGGGTTTCGATACGCCGCCCCTCAAGCGACCAGGGGCGGTACACCAGATCGGACAAAATCGCCACGCCCAGTCCGTTCGCCACCATACTGCGCACCGCCTCCACTGAGCTGGTGCGCAGCATCACCTTCGGGCGATGCCCACTCAATTCCCAATAGCGCATGGCGCTGTGATCCGCTTCATCCACCGTCAGCATGATAAAGGGCTCGTTGGCGACATCCGCCAGGCTCACCTCCGGCTTGTCGCACAACGGGTGGCGGCTGGGCAGCCATAGCCGCCGCTCCGAATTAAACAGGGGTTCGGCGGTAATTTCCGGGTGGGTAATGTTGGCGGTCAGCACCAGCGATAAGTCCAGAGAACGATCCAGCAACCCGGTTTCGATATCCTGCCGCTCGCGTTCGTTGAGATGAATGGCGACGTGAGGAAAGCCGTATGACAGTCGCTGCAGATGAAACGGCAGAAAATACCCCATCACCGTGTAGCTGGCGGCCATGTTCAGCGAACCGGCGATGCGGTTGTCGGTCAGCGGAATATGCATGGCGTCATCCACGCTGCGCAGCACGGCGTAGGCGTGATTAAGGAAGTAGCTGCCGTTTTCGGTCAGCGTCATGCCATGCACCGAACGCAGGAACAGCGGCTTTCCCAGCAGGTTTTCCAGTTCCTGAATCGCGCTGGTCACCGCCGATTGTGAAATATTGAGGTGGATCGCCGCCTGGGATATCTGGCCTGTCTCCGCGGTGGCGATGAAGTAGCGAATCTGACGCAATGTGACCATGGCATACCCCTTATCGGCGAGCGTTCTGTTTTTCAGATAGCAAGCATTCTGAAAATACGTCTTTCCGAATAGAAAATTGTGGTTCTATATTATTTTTAAACAAAACCATCACAAATAAGAAATAATTATGAAATATGAAATCGATCTGAATTCCGATATGGGAGAAAACTTTGGTCCCTGGAAAATAGGCGATGACGTTGATCGGGAGATTATGTCTTATATAAGTTCTGCCAATATTGCCGCCGGATTTCACGCCGGCGATCCCACCACTATACGGCAGACTATTGAATGGGCCAATGAGTATGGCGTCGCGGTCGGCGCGCATCCCGGATTTCGCGATCTGGTCGGCTTTGGCCGGCGGCATATTCATAGCCAGCCGCAGGAAGTGGTGAATGACATTTTGTATCAGCTCGGGGCGCTGCGGGAATTTACCCGGCTGTACCAATTACCGTTACAGCACGTCAAACCGCACGGCGCGCTGTATATGCATCTGGCGCGCGATCGGCCGTCCGCGCAGCTGTTTGTGGAAACCCTGCACCGGCTGGACCCCGAATTACGGCTGTTTTGCCTGCACGGCTCATGGACCTGGCAGGAAGCAAAAAGACTACAACACCCTGTTATTTGTGAATTTTATGGCGACAGAGAGTACGACGCCAGCGGCTCGATCGTCTTTACCCGCCGGGTGGGCGAGCTGGACCCGGCGCGGGTGGCGGAGAAAGTAGTGCGCGCCTGTGTGGAAGGCAAAGTGACGACGGTCGATGGTGAAGATATTCACGTCGAGTTCGAGTCGATTTGTATTCACAGCGATACGCCCGGCGCGCTGGCATTAATTAAAGCGACCCGGGAGGCATTGAATAACGCCAATATTCGTGTGCGTTCGCCATTGCGGAATAGTTTTAATAATCGGTAATTGATAAATAATTATAAGGATTGAGGCTAATGAAAACATATGAGGTTTGTTCTCCTTTACCGGGTGTTTTTTATCGTCAGCCCGCACCGGACGCCCCTGCATTTATTGAAGAAAATACCCCGGTTACCGCAAATAGCGTTATTGGGTTGGTCGAGGTGATGAAACAGTTCAGTGAAATTTATGCGGAGCAGGCTGGCGAATTAATATCGTTCTGCGTGAATAGCGGCGATGCGCTGGAGCCGGGTCAGGTCATAGCCATCATAAAAATCGATGAATAACGGTAAAACCTACAACACAGCCTAATAACCACTCAATCAGGAGAGAGGCGAAGATGCGTCAGCCGATCAGAAAATTGCTTATCGCCAACCGGGGGGAAATTGCCGTTCGCATTATTCATGCCGCCCGTAGTCTGGGGATTGCCACGGTAGCCGCCTGCAGCGAGGCCGATGCCGATTCGCTGCCCGCGCGTCTGGCGGATGAAACGGTACTGCTGGGGCCGGCGCGCGCCGACCAGAGTTACCTGAATCAGGCGGCGTTGTTGCAGGCGGCCAAAGACAGCGGAGCGGATGCGGTACATCCGGGATACGGTTTTCTGTCCGAGAATGCGGCATTCGCCGAGGCGGTAGAGCAGGCTGGGCTGGTGTTCGTCGGCCCGACGGCGGAAACCATTCGCATGATGGGCGACAAAGCGGCGGCGCGGCGCACCGCGCAGGCGGCGGGGGTTCCGGTTGTACCCGGCTCAGGGGTGTTGTCGTCGCTGGCGGCGGCGTTACAGGCCGCCGAAGAGATTGGCTACCCGTTGCTGATCAAGGCGTCTGCTGGCGGCGGCGGGCGCGGTATCCGGGTCGTCAACCATGAGGATGACCTGAAACGCGAGTTTCCGATCGCCCAGAGCGAAGCGAGAGCGGCGTTCGGGTGCGGCGATGTTTATCTGGAGCTGTTTATTCGCCATGCCCGCCATATCGAAGTGCAAATTCTGGGCGACGGCGAGCGGGCGGTGCACCTGTATGAGCGTGAGTGTTCGTTGCAACGCCGTCGCCAGAAGGTCTTTGAAGAGGCGCCGTCGCCGGCGTTGACGTCGACACAGCGCGAGGCGTTGTGCCGCAGCGCCCTGCAACTGGCGCAACAGTTGCGCTACCGCAGCGCCGGGACGCTGGAATACCTGTTCGATACCGAGCGGGAACAGTTCTATTTTATCGAAATGAACACCCGCATTCAGGTCGAACACCCGGTTACGGAGCGGGTGACCGGCGTCGATCTGGTGCAGTGGATGCTGCGCATCGCCGGCGGCGAACCGCTTAGCCTGCATCAGGAGGCGATCGCGCTGCACGGGCATGCCTGTGAGATGCGCATCAACGCAGAAGATCCGGCACGTAATTTCTTCCCTTGTCCCGGCGTGGTAGACACGCTGACGTGGCCGCAAGGCCCCGGTATTCGTATCGACAGCCATCTGTTTAGCGGTTACCGCGTCCCGCCGTATTACGACTCCCTGCTGGCCAAAGTGGTGGTATCCGGACCGACGCGCCAGCAGACGCTGGCTCGTGCCGAGCAGGCGCTGAACCAGTTGCGAATCGGCGGCATCACCACCACGCAGTCATTGCACCAATGGCTGCTGGCGGATACCCGGTTGCGCGCCGGACACTTTGATACCACCTCGCTGGAAAGCTGGCTACAGGCGCGAGAAGCCGAATCACTGTCGCTGTCGAAGGAGGCCTGACATGACCTTTCCTGCAATACGCTACACCTTCGGCGGCGATGAGCACCTGTTCGCCGAGATTGACGAAGCGATGTCGCTGGGCGCGTTTTTCCGCGGGCTGGCGATGACCCGTGCGCTGGAGCAACTGGCGCTGCCCGGCGTGCTGGATATTTGCCTGGCTAATGCATCCTTTCAGGTGCGCTTCAATCCGGATGTTATCGCGCCGCAGGCGCTGCTGGAGACGGTACAACGTACCGAACAGCAGGCACAGACGATGACGGTGCTCGACACGCGTATCATCGAAATTCCGGTGCTGTACAACGACCCCTGGACCCACGACACCCTGATGCGGTTCCGCGATCGTCATCAGGAGCCGACGGCTACCGACCTGGAATATGCCGCGCGCATCAACGGCTATCAGGATGTGGCGGCGTTTATTGCGGCGCACAGCGGCACGCCGTGGTTTGTGTCGATGGTGGGATTCGTGGCGGGATTGCCGTTCATGTTTCAGATGGTGGAGCAGGCGCAGCAGTTACAGGTGCCGAAATACCTGCGGCCGCGCACCGACACCCCCAGACTGTCGCTGGGGCACGGCGGTTGTTTCGGCTGTATCTACTCGGTGCGGGGCGCGGGCGGCTACCAGCTGTTTGGCGTCACCCCAGCGCCGATTTACGACCCGGAACAACGTCTGGATTATCTGCAATCGTCGATGGTGTTTTTCCGCTCGGGCGACATCGTGCAGTTTAAACCTATCGATCTGGCGCGCTATGAACAGGACGTACAGGCGGTTGACGCCGGCAGCTTCAGCCTGCGCATTCGTCCGGTAACGTTCGAACTGGATAAGTTCCTCGCCGACCCGACCGGCTATAAACACTATCTTCAGGAGGTGCTGTATGCAGGTATCTAGCGAGCGGATCATATCTAGCGTGCGGATCAATGTCATCCGGCCGGGGCTGGCGACCTCAGTACAAGATGGCGGGCGCGAAGGCTATTACCACCTGGGCATTCCGCCGTCCGGCGGGCTGGATCAGTATTCGCTGCGGCTGGCGAATTTGCTGGTGGGCAACCCGGCGCAGGCCGCCGTACTGGAAATGACGTTGCTGGGACCGGAATTGCAGTTTGAAGGCGATGCGCTGGTGGCGGTGTGCGGCGCGCGGATGTCGCCGTTGCTGGACGGCATGGCGATGCCGCTGGATACCACGTTTGCGGTGCGCGCCGGTCAGGTGCTGCGGTTTACGCCGACCACGGCCGGGTGCCGCGCCTATCTGGCGGTGGCGGGCGGCATTGCGGTGCCGGAGGTGCTGGACAGCCGCTCGACCTATGCGCTCGGTGCGCTGGGCGGTTATCAGGGGCGCCGGCTGGCCGCCAATGATGTACTGCCGGTCGGCGTGCCGTCACACCAGGTCACGCCGGAAGTGACGGTGCCCGCCGACTGTCTCCAGCCGCTGGACAAGCAGGTGACGTTACGCATGGTGACCGGGTTGTACATTCACCGGCTGACCCCGGCGGCGGTAGAACAGTTTTTTGCCGACGACTGGCGGGTCGGCACCGAAGCCGACCGCATCGGCTACCGGCTCAAAGGCGGGGCGCCGCTGGCGTTTGAGCCGCGCACGCCGCCGTTTGGCGCCGGCTCGGATCCATCCAACATTGTCGATGCCTGCTACCCCATCGGCTCGGTGCAGGTGCCGGGCGGTCTGGAGCCGATCATTCTGCTGCGCGATGCGGTGTCCGGCGGCGGTTACATGACGCTGGGGACGGTGATCAGCAGCGATCTGGACATCATCGGGCAGTTGCAACCCCATTACGGCGTTCGTTTTGCGCCCGTATCGCTGGAGGAGGCGCTGGTCGCCCGGCAACACTATCGCCGCCGTCTTGAGCGGCTGACGCTGTTGTTAACAAACTGATGTTAACGAACTGATGTTAACAAACTGATGTTAACGAACGGATATTAAAGAACAGATGTTAACAAACAGAGGTTAGCGCACTGATTTCAGACGGTCCCGCCGATTTTCCCTGCGCCAACACCAGGAACGGCAACGGCGGCGGGACATCGTCTGACATACCGGACCACGTAAGCGACCGTGCGGCTTTTGCCGCGGCGGCGGACGGGTTCGGCCATAACGCATGCCGCCACGTTGTATCAGGTGGTATTGGTGTGACGCCGGCGGCATGTCATCAAATACGGGTCTGTGGAGGGGTTGCGATGGCTGAGGTATCTGATGTTCAGGGGGCAGCGGCGGCATCGCCTGCCGATACGGTGTCCGGCACCGAGCGCATGGGAAAACTGTCGCTGACCATGGCCTGGTGGGCGGTGTGCAGCGCGATTTTCTATATTGTGGTGGGGGCGTCGCTGGCGCTGAATTACGGCGCGCGCAATGCCATTATCGGTATGGTGCTATCCGTCGTGTGCTACGGTTTGATCAACGCGGCCATTAGCCGTTTCGCTATTCGCAGCGGTCTGTCGGTGGCGGCGTTTTCCGGCCAGTTGTTCGGTCAGGCGGGGTCGGCGCTGGCGACGCTGATTTTTTTCTCCACCGCCATTTATTACGCGGTGTTTGAAGGCTCGGTGATTGCGTTCGCCATCAATCATCTGTTCCCGGCGCTGGATTATCACTGGGCCGCGTTGCTGGTGGTGCTCTACAGCGTGCCGCTGATTTTCGGTAGCGTGCAGCACTGGCTGGACAAGTTCAACGGCGTGCTGCTACCGTTTTACCTGCTCGGGCTGGCGCTGACGGTGACGGTGTCCGTCCAGCATTACGGCTATCAGCCGCAATGGCTGTCATTCGGCCCGGCATCGCCGCCCGCCTATGGTTGGTGGAACTGCTTCACCTACTACATGGGGGTGTGGATTTTAATGATGTACACCTTCGACTACGCCCGCTTCGGCCGTCAGGAAGACAGTCAGTATCATGCACGCATCAATTTCGGTATGCCGTTCTATCTGATCACGTTTCTGTTAAACGGGGTGGTCGGTATCTATCTGGTCAGCAGTTTTGCCCAACAGAACGGCGTCAGTGAAACCGCGGTGGTGGTCAACATCCTCAATCTGCTCGGTTTCTGGGGGCTGTTGTTCGTGTGGGTGACCCAGACACGCATCAATACCGCCAACTATTATCTGGCGACCGTCAACATGCAGGTGTTTTTTGACCGCCTGCTGCGGCTACGCTATCGCAAGATTGTCTGGGCCTGCGTGGTGGGGGCGGCGGTCTATGTGCTGATGCTGGCGGATGTGTTCGCCTATATTTTGCAGGCGCTGGCTTATCAGGGGGTATTTGTGGTGGCGTGGGTCGGCGTGGCGCTGGCGCATATTCTGGCCCGCCGCGCCTCATCGACTACGGCGCCGGTGCGTGCGTTGAATCTGACCGGCCTGGGCGCCTGGCTGCTGAGTGTGATCGCCGGCGTTGCGCTGATGCACGGCAACGCGGTGCTACAGGCGTTTTCCGCACCGGCGACCTTTGTTGTGGCGCTGGCGTTGTATTGGCTGTTGCCGCATAACCGTAGCGCCTGATTGAGCCGGGCAGGGAGGCCCGTTCGCTTGTCGATGACATCATTTCCCCGCCGGCGGCCTTGAAAAAATGGCGTATGGATCTATATGAAGGAATGAGAGCAAGACAAAGCTGTTGCCTTGCGGTTTGCACTTTTGAATGTGGGTATGACGAATATTCAGGAGGTTAACCATGGCATTCAAATCGATGTCTTTATTTCCGGCTGTTACCGACTCGCTGTTCTCCGACCGCTTCAACCGCATCGATCGGTTATTCAGCCAACTGACCGGCGATACGCCGCTCACCGCTACGCCATCCTACGACATCCGCCGGCTTGACGACACTCACTATGGCATTACGGTCAGCGTGCCCGGCTGGCGTGAGGAGGATCTGGAGATCAGTACGCATGGCGGCCAGCTCACTATCAGCGGCAAACGTAAGGAAGAGGTGTCGGAAGCGGAGCAGGAGCAGGAGCAGGAGGGCTGGCTTTATCGTGGCATCAGCCACACTGATTTCAGCATCAGCTATGCTCTGCCGGAGCATGTCAATGTGGAAAGCGCGCATCTGGAAAATGGCCTGCTGACCGTCACGTTAAAGCAGGATATCCCGGAAAACGAAAAGCCGAAAAAAATTGCCATTGAAAACCGTAATCAGACGGGGACTCAGGCATTGGAACACGAACATTAATTTTTATTATTCCTTCTTGTGATTTCTTCGCCCCGATTTTTATCGGGGCTTTTTTATAAATAATATTTAAGAATGCTTATCTGATATTGATGGAATCGTTGCAGGTT
The DNA here is from genome assembly GCF_000406145.1 of Dickeya dadantii NCPPB 898. Lineage (NCBI taxonomy): Bacteria > Pseudomonadati > Pseudomonadota > Gammaproteobacteria > Enterobacterales > Pectobacteriaceae > Dickeya > Dickeya dadantii. The sequence goes on from NZ_CM001976.1 coordinate 1,981,963, forward strand.
GTCCGTTGCTGTATAGAAATATTTATTCTCTTGTGTTTTATGTTGGATAGTTTCTCTGGGGTAATGGTTGGGAATATTCTGATACCGATATGGGTGAG